>JAFPNP010000010.1 GCA_017411125.1 Kiritimatiellia bacterium | reverse complement strand
GCCCACGCGCGTCTTGTTTGCCTTGTCCAGCGACGCGAACGTGGCGTTCTGGTCGGCGGTCGCGAACCTTGCGAGCTGGTCGAGCGCCTCCTTCGGATCGGCGGAAAGCTTGCCGAATCCGAGAAGCTCGACCTCAAGACGATCCTCCCCGATCTGCTGCGCGAAATCGGCTACTTCCGGCTCGCCGTCGAACACCTTCTTCGCCGTGTCCATCACCGCCTTGTTGAAGACGGGCTTGAACACCGTCGTGATCTGGTTGTTGAAAACATCCTCCGGTCTGCAAGGATGCTCTTCGAGCGTGGATTTGCAGAGTTCGCGCAGCTGCACGGCGGCGTCGTTACCGCCCTTTACTGCGATTTCGCCGAATTTAACGAGCTGCTTTTTCGCCATGGCCTTGGCATTCTCCTCGATGGCGTAGTAGATGTCCCGGGCGTCGACGTCCGCGTCGGACAGCGCGTTGCCCTTCTCGCCGTCCACGTCCGACTCGGGGAGATCCAGAACGCACTCCGCCGCCATCTTGATGTCGGTGATGTAATGGTCCAAGCTGCCGCTCTGGTGCATTATGTTGCCCAAAAGTCCTTCGGACGGATCGTCCGGATATTCGAACATCATTCTGACGATCGCCCCGTAGACATCCTTGATCTTGGCGGCCGTAGGCGTCTCGAGGGCGGCGTCGAAGTGGCGAAGCGTCGACGGCGGAATCTGCTCGAACAGACATCCCAGGATGAAACGGCGGCACATCACGAGATCGTCCTGCCCTTCCATATGGTCGGTCGCCTCCGCCTCGTCCATCACGCGCTGCACGGCGTTGTAGATTTCCTGCAGGGCCTTGTGGATTTCGAGGCCGCTGCTGCTCTGGGTGACCTTGAAGACGTCTTTGAGCGGAATGGCTCTGGCGGACTGGGCCATCTTCGTCACCATGCCGGAAAGAAGCTTCTTGCCTCTGAACTTTTCAAACATCCACTCTCCCGCGCGACGGGTGTTGCGGTTGCCTTCCGTCGCCTTGAGCATCTCGTCGTACGAAGCAATCCATTCCTTTACGTATTTCTGGACGCTCTCGGTGCCGCGAAGTTTGCCGGAACCGCTGAAGAGGAAGCGGTCCGGATCGCGCGTTATCACATTGACGAGAGACACGTTCTCGCCTGCGGCGGCAAGGAGGTCGCGGATGCGTTCCTGCACGGCCGGGCGCATGTCCTCGCGCGTGCCGAGTTTGATGTTCGCATTTGCCTTCTCGAAACGCACGTCCGCCGCGGGGCGCAGATCGTCGATCGTCCTGTTCTCGTCACGGCTGCCGTCCTCTCCGTACAGCGTGGCAATAACATGTTCCACGTAGACTTTGTCGAGATGCGGATGTCCGAGACGGCTGCTGCCGGAAATCTGCACCGCGTCCGTGGACGCCTTTTCGAGCAGCTCGTCGATCGCCTTCTCGAAAGCGGCCCTGTCGAGAACCCGGCGGCCGTCCGGCGCGTCCGCCATCGGCGGCTTGTCGACGAGCGGTTTAGCGACGAGCTTGAGGAATGCGACTACGTCCTGGCGCCCCTTCTTCGTCTGCAGGCACGCGCTGACAGTGTATTTCATCACCGCGTCGATCTTTCTGTCGGCGATCGCTTTCGCGTCTGCGGACGCGATCTTCGAAGCGTTCGCGGCGACGAAACGGTTGGCTATCGCTGCAAGCGAACGTCCGGAAAGGGAAAATTTCCAGTTGTGGTTTTCGTCGTACCGGGTTATGTCGTTCGAAAGCGCGGCGTTGTCAGTCTCGCCGGACGCCTTGAGCAAAGCGACCTTAACTTCGTCCAGAAGCTTGTTGGCCTTCATGCGCCCGTCGCCTATTCCCAAGAAGCACTTGAACTTCTGCCACTTCGTGGCCTCGGCGATTTCGCCCGTGGAGTTTGCTATGTAGTACGACTTGCCGGCGTCGAGAGAACGGATTGTTTCGATTGTCAGGCTCATGTTTTTGCTCCTTTCCTAAACAGGAATTATCTTGTTCGTTTGACAACCCGTATACGCCGACTCGCGACCAGTGGTTACAGAACGCCCAGACCTTCGCCCTGCCAATGCGCTTCAGTACTTCAGCTGGCTGCCGCCTATCGTCTCGCGCAGGATCGAATCGCCCGGCACGCAGTCGGCAGGCGCGGGAGAAACGTTGTGGAGAATGCCGGAAAGGCGGCGCGCCTCGGCGAACTCCGCGTCCCACGGCTTCACCTGGTTCAGCAGCTCGCTCGCAAACGGCTTGAGCACCGCAAGCTCGTAGTCGAGAGCGCTGTTGAACACGGCGTCCGCACCCGCCTGAAACGGATATATCCACTTCCGCTCGCCGGCGACGACGTTCGGCCATAGGCGGAACGTGTCCAGCGGCGACATTCCCCTGAAATGGAAATCGCGCACGAGCCGCCGGAGGAGGCGCGTATCGGTGGTCGAGATGCGGTTGCAGGAGTCTACGACGAGCTGCGTGAGCGCGTTAAGATACACGCGGAATTTCACGCCGTCCGGCAATGCTGCCGTGAGAACTGGATTGAGGGCGTGAATACCTTCCAGCACGACTACGCCGTCGGACGGCAACCGCGTCGTCTCCGCCGCGTCGTACCCGTCGTGTTTCAGGAAATCGAACCTGCGCAGCCGCACGGACTTCCCGTCGAACAGGGCGCCCAGGTCCGCGGCGAGGCGCACGGCGTCCACGGCCTCGACGGTTTCGTAGTCGAGATTCCCTTCCGCATCGCGGGGATTGCGGGCGTCGCCCACGAAATAATCGTCGGTCGAAAGCAAGAGCGGACGCAGCCCGACGACGCGCAGCTGCGTGCAGAGACGGTGGGCGGTCGTCGTCTTGCCGGCCGAAGACGGACCCGCCAGCAGCACGAGGCGCACGCCGCCGCGCGCCGCGATGCGATCCGCGATCGTTGCGAGGTCTTTCGTCTGCATCGCCTCGACGGTGCGCACGAACACGTCGAAGCGCTTTTCAAGTATGGCCTGGTTGAGGTCGCCGAGCGTCTCCACGCCTGTCACGCGGCGATGGGCCGCCTGGTGGCGGAATATCTCGAAGAACGGGGCGGTGGACGGAACCGGGCGGAGCGCGCGCGGCGTTTCGGGAGGCGGCACGTTCAGGATGAAACCGCCGTCCGCCGGCAAAAGCTCCCAAAGGTCGAGCGCGCCCGTGCGCGGCGCGAGCGGCGTCTGGTTCAAGGCTCGGAAATCGCCACAGCACGACAGCAGCACTGCGGGAGGATTCCTGTGCTTGAGAAGATGCAGCTCGTCGACGCGCCCGAGCTTTCCGAGGACGTCTACGGCGAGCTTGTACGAGACAGGTTCGGCGGTGATCGGCACGTCCGCCGCGACAAGCCTGGCGAGCGCGCCGGAAAGCCGCTCCACGTCCATTCTGCCCCGCGCCTCCCACGTGAAATACAACGCCTGCGATATGGACTGCCGCACGCGGAACACCGATCCGTGCGCCAGTTCCTCCGCGCACTTCGCGAGCAGGAACACGAGCGATGAACGGTATATCTCGAAACCGTATTCGTCCGACCGCGTAAGCGGATGCACTTCTGAATCGGCAAAGTACGGCGCCGCAAGCGGAACCACCATGTTGTTGCAGACCGCGCCCAGCACGTCAAGGCCGCCCGCCTTCTGCGGAAGCGCGTCGCCTATCGTAAAGTATTCGGCCACAGTCAAAGCTCCTTTCCGCCACCGCCGGTCGGAACCGTCCACGTGCGCCCGCACATGTGGCATGTGATGTCGATCTGAGGCGGAAGCGCCGCTCGCTCCGCCTCGGGCATGGCGGCCAGCACGGCTGCTGCGCGTTCCGCGCTGCACCGGCACGCGAAAGACAACGCGTCCGTCCTGCGCAACTCCGCGTGCGGCAGACCAAGTTTCTTCAGCAACGTGCGCGGCGAGATGGACGCTGAAGCGACGGCCTTGGCCGCGGCGCCGGAATCGAAGCAGGCGCACACGGTCTCGAACGCCGCCGCGTCGCCGTCCGGCGGACACTCCGCCATGACTCCACGCGCGTAAAGCGGCACCCCGTCGTCGCCAGCCACCGCCGCGACGGCGGTACGGACGCGCCGCTGGAGCGACTGGACGAAAAATGCGTCCAGCCCATTTGCGACAAACCGGCCGCCCTTTCCGCAAGCCACCGCTACGGCGCCGGAGGCCAGTATGCGCCCTGGAACTGAACGGATTATTTCGAAAGTACCGTTCGGGCCGAACACCTCTGCGTCCTTTGGTTCGCCAAGGCCGTCGAAGTCGTTCAATATTTTCTTCTTCGTGTAGCCACGCAGCGTGCCGGTCGCCGTGGCCTCCACCAGAAAACCCTCCAGCGGACCAGGACAATCGAGCCGGAAGGTAACGGCCTCGTCCACCTCCGACATCTCCGCGCCAAGCAGCGACGCCCCTGCGAGAGCCTCCGCGAGGCAGCGCGACGCCGTCGGACCGGAAAGGTGCGCCCTTGCAAGAGAAGCGGCTGCGGACGTGCAGTCGCACATCACGACGGAAATGCGTGTTACGGCGTCAAGAGCCTGTATACGTTCGTCTTTCATGCTCGTTTTCTTTATGTCTCCAAAATCTCCTGCACATGAGAATTGGATTATAGCATTTCGATCCAACTGCGTCAATCAACACGCCTACCACGTCGGTAAAGGATATGATATAATGGACGCCTCGACAATGAAAGGAACAACAGCCATATGAGAATCGCAGGCGGAAAATGGCGCGGACGCATCCTCAAGGCGCCAGCGGGCGATGCGGTGCGCCCGACGCAGGATCGCGTGCGCGAGGCGCTGTTCTCGATGCTTATGCACGAAGTGCGCGGCGCCAGGTTCCTCGACCTCTTCGCCGGCGCGGGCGGCGTCGGGCTGGAGGCCCTTTCGCGCGGCGCGGAGGAATGCACGTTCGTGGAAATAGCGCCGCGGCATCTCGCCATCCTACGTGCCAATGTAGCCGCCCTAGCGGCGGACGCCCTATGCCGCCTGGTGCGGGCCGACGCGTTCGCGTGGCCGGACGCATTCGCGGGAACGCCCTTCGACATCGCATTCGCCGATCCTCCGTATGAACTAGGCGCCGAAAGAGGATGCGCAGGATTGCTGAAGTCTCTTGCCGCCCGGAACGTCGTCCGCGAAGGCGGACTTTTCATCGCGGAAATGAAAAGCGGCCTTTCGCCGGCCGATTCGCCCGGATGGGAGCTGTGCCGCGACCGTGTCTACGGGCAGACCCGCCTTGCGGTCTACAAACGCGGCGCATGACGTGCAAAAACGGCGGAGTTGTGGTAGAATGTACGGCATGTTTTCAGGCAAATTCAGAATCTGCACGGCTTTCGGGATACCTGTGTACCTCGACATGTCGCTCATTTTCCTGCTAGTGCTGCTCGTGATGGACTTCGGGTCCTTCTCGCTCGGCCTCGCGTGCGCCATGTCGCTGGCGCTGTCCATCACGCTTCACGAACTCGGCCACGCGCTCACGGCGCGGTCGTTCGGATACCAGACGCGCGACATAACGCTGTCGCTTCTCGGCGGATGCGCGTCGCTTGCGGGAATGCCGCGCAAGGCGTCCCAGGAGTTTCTCACTGCTGTCGCGGGCCCGGCGGTGTCCTTTTTCCTTTCGGGAGCCGCCTGGTCCGCGGCGCGTTTTCTGCCGATCGAGAACGCATGGCTTTGGAACGTGCTAGCGTACACGTTCTGGATGAACCTGATGCTGGGAGGCTTCAACCTGCTTCCGGGATTCCCGATGGACGGAGGGCGCATTTTCCGCAGCGTGGCGCGGATATTCATGTCCCGCCCGAAGGCTACATACGTCGCGATGGTCGTGGGGCGAGGGTTCGCGGTGCTGCTCGCGCTTCGCGGCCTGCACTCCATGCTGACGGGCGGCGGATGGGGTTTCATATCCCTGCTCATAGCCTGGATGATATGGAAAGAAGGATGGCGCGAGTACGTGCAGTCCGTGCAGGAAGAACAGTGGGGAAGCCCGTGGGAGTATTCGGCCCGCGTCTCCCCGCCGCCATATTCCGACGGCGACGGCGACGAAGTTGAAATAAGGAGAAGATGATGGGCGAAACACTGGACGTGAAGCCTGCATCGGAATGCCGGTGGGACGCCGCGAGCCTCGGCGAAATCATGCTGCGCCTCGACCCGGGCGACGGGCGCATCCACACCGCGCGCGAATTCAAGGCATGGGAGGGCGGCGGCGAATACAACGTCGTGCGCGGCCTTAGGCGCTGCTTCGGAATGCGCACGACCGCAGTCACGGCGTTTGCGGACAATCCCGTGGGCCGCCTCGTGGAGGATTTCATGCTGCAGGGCGGAGTGGACGTGTCGCACGTGCTGTGGCGGCCGTTCGACGGCATCGGGCGCACCGTACGCAACGGCTTGAACTTCGTCGAACGCGGCTTCGGATGCCGCGGCGCGCGCAGCTGCGCCGACCGCGGCCTCACGGCGGTGTCGCAGCTCAAGCCCGGCGACGTCGACTGGGATGCGCTTTTCGGCGGAGAGGGCGTGCGCTGGTTCCACACCGGCGGCATCTTCGCCGCGCTCTCGCAGACCACCGCCGAAGTCGCCGTGGAGGCGCTCAAGGCCGCAAAGCGCCACGGGACGGTGACCAGCTACGACCTCAACTACCGCGCTTCGCTGTGGAAGTCGATCGGCGGGAAGGAGCGCGCGCGCGAGGTGAACCGCGAAATCGCCAAGTACGTGGACGTCATGATCGGCAACGAGGAGGACTTCACCGCCGCGCTCGGCATCGAGGTCGAGGGCGTCGACGCAAACCTCACCACGCTTCCCGTGGACGGCTTCCGCAAGATGATCGAACGGGCCGTATCCGTCTATCCGAACTTCAAGGCCGTCGCCACGACCCTGCGCAGCGTGAAAAGCGCGACGGTGAACGACTGGAGCGCGTTGTGCTGGTACGACGGAACGCTGTACCGGTCGGCAGAACGGCCCGGACTCGAGATATACGATCGCGTCGGCGGCGGCGACTCGTTCGCATCCGGCCTCATATACGGCTTCATGGAGTTCGGCGACGCGGAAAAGGCCGTGAACTACGGAGCCGCCCACGGCGCGATCGCAATGACCACGCCTGGCGATACGTCGATGGCGACGAAGGCGGACGTGGAGAAGCTCGTGGGCGGCGGCGGCGCGCGCGTAGACAGATAGGAAGCAGATCATGGACATTGTCGAAACATTGAGGGAGGCCGGGATTGTCCCGGTGATCGTGATCGAAGACGAGACAAAAGCCGTGCCTCTTGCCCGGGCTCTTGTCAAGGGCGGACTGCCAGTCCTCGAAGTGACGTTCCGCACGAAGGCGGCGGCGGGCGCGATTGCGCGTATCAAAGCGGAGGTGCCTGAAGCGATAGTCGGAGCGGGCACGCTTCTGACTCCCGCGCAAGTGCGGGCGGCCGCAGAGACCGGCGCGGCGTTCGGCGTCGCGCCGGGATTCGACCCGGTCGTGATAAATGCCGCGAAAGACGCCGGACTTCCGATGGTTCCCGGCATTGCCACGGCGAGCGAACTCTCGCAGGCGCTTACGGCCGGCGCGCCCATGGTCAAGTTCTTTCCCGCCGAGGCCGCTGGCGGCGTGAAGATGATAAAGAACCTCCTTGGCGCGTTCCGCTCCACGGGGGTGAAGTTCATGCCTACGGGCGGAATCAACTTGTCCAACGTCGCGGAATACCTTGCCGTGCCGGAGATAGTTGCGTGCGGCGGAACATGGATTGTTCCAAAAGACGCCCTTACGGCGAACGACTGGGGCGCAATCGAAAAACTCGCATCGGAGGCCGCAGCCCTTGCGCGCGGACGCTGAAACGCCGGTTTCCGCCAGTAGCGGGATGACTGCGCTTCGTCGCGGCCTCGCATCCGGGCTGCTGTTCGCGGCGGCGTCGTTCTGCGCAGGCGTGGCAATCGTCGCCGCCGGCGTGGCGTGGGGCGTATCTAGCCTGATTGATGCATCAGGGCAGGACGAGTTCATCGAGACGTTCGTCGGCGGCACCGAAAACGCCGATGCGGCAAAGGTAGTGCGCATTGAAATCATGGGCGAAATCGGCCATCCTGCCGCGTCTTCGCCAATGGATAACATCCTGAACAACGTGACGGGCACCGGCGGAAAAGGAAGCAATGGCGACGTGGAGGCGTTTTACGCCGTCCGCGAACGCGTGCGCCTCGCGACCGTCCAAAAGGACGTAAAAGGGCTTTTCATCGTCATCGATTCACCGGGCGGAGATCTTGTCGACAGCGACATGCTCTGGCACGACGTTACGCTTTTCCGCAAGGCGCAGCCGGGACGTTTCGTTTTCGTCCATGCGCTTGCTCAATGCTGCAGCGGCGCGTACTATGTGGCGTCTGCGGCAGATTCCGTAATGGTCCTTCCCTCGGGGGTTGTAGGCTCGATCGGCGTAATAGCGGACTATGGAGTGAACGTCTCCGAACTTGCAAAACGTTTCGGCATATCGAGCATGGTCGTATCGACAGGCACGCACAAGGATGTCCTCAACCCGTTCAAACCCGTGGACGCCTCGCAGATGGCTGTGGAAAAAAGGATCGTGGAATGCCAATTCGCACGGTTCATCGACGCAGTTGCGCAAGGGCGCGGAATGCCTGTGGATAAGGTGCGTGCTTTGGCGGACGGTCGCACCTATGCGGCGCCGGACGCTCTTGCCAACGGCCTTGTGGACGCCATAGGCTACGATGACGACGCACTTGCAAAACTCGAAGAATTGGCCGGCGGCGAAGTCTGCGTAGTTGCCTACGACGAACCGTCGCCTGGTGCCATGGAACGCATCGTCTCGGTTTTCAAGGCGTTGCGGGCGCATCGTAGATCCTGCGCCCCTCGCGTATCGCGTCATACGCGTGCCGTTCGCGCATACGGCTTCTCTGATAGCGGACCTCGCGCATCCGATTGACTTCGCACGGCACGAACCCGTCCATGTCGGCGCGCGGCGTCGTCTTCAGCCGCTCCTTGCCCGCCTTGATTATCGCAAGAGCCCTGTCGTATGACGGTTTGCCGCGCACGGCGTCAAGAATGCGCGAACACTCCGGACGGTCGAAGTTGAGCTGTTCGCGGCGCGGAGGATGGAACGAACCCGGTATCGACACGCCGGTGATTCTCTGCAGCTCGTCATGCTCTGCGCGTGTTATCGGCATACGACCGCCGTAACTGTCCGGAAAAGCGAACTCGTAGCAAGGCCAGTACGGCGCGTTGACGTCCATCCACGTGACGATGCGGTCGCGCTCCTCTTCCGTGATACCGCTTTCGCCGTGGCCGTAAAGTTTCCGCGCGAGCGGCGAAACGCACGCGCCCCACGAACGCGCAGGCTGCGTGGAGACAGGGCCGGCACCTATGCCCTTCACATGTCCCAACGCCCAGATATCGACGTAGCTCGTGCAGAAATACGCCCCCCTGTCGCCGGAGAGATTCAGTTTCTGCCCGGCTGGCTTGCCGTAGTCGTGACATGAAACGCACCGCCTGTCCAAAACTGGCTGCACTTCCTTTTGAAATGAATAGAGATGCGGCGGAGTTCCCTTCTCCAACCCCTTGAGATTGTACGCCCCGTCGAGCTTCGAAGGCGAACTCGCCAGTGCGATGGGCTTTTTGTCTGTCTTGGGCACGTCGCCCGTGCGGCTTTCGTGGCAGCCGACACACCCATACGTCTCGCCTGGCTGAAGAAAGATTCCGCTGCGCATCGACTGCACCATCCGCCCTTCCGCATCCAATGCCTGAAAATATACGTAGGTATTGCCCGGCACTTCGAAATACGCGCTGCCGTCCTCATGCACCGGCACCGTGCCGAGTATTCTCTTGTTTTCGAACGCATGCCAATTCATCGCCGGCGCCACATCGCTGAACCAGCTGCGGCCTTGAAGCCAGTTGCGCTTTTCCGGACTTTCGATCACGCGAATGGCCTTTACCGAACCTCTCTCCACTCCCTTCATGTGCGTTCCTACATACATATCCTGCACGTAGAAGCGCCCCGGCGCGTCCGGCGCATCGTAGTTGCGCTGTTCCGCTTGGACTGTCGGTCTCGGCGAAGGACGCAACAGCACCGGCGAATGGCATCCCGGCGCATCCTCCGCCACGCACACCTCGTTCCCATGGAAATCGAGGTAGTACACGGCGGTCTCTTCGCCGCGTCCTGTCTGGCGCACGCATAGAAAATGCTCGTCATCTATCGGATACGGATCTGCGTACTTCGTGCGCAGGAAAGCGGGATTGTCAAAAACAAAATGTCCATCAACCGTCGGGAACGAGCCGGCGTATTTCGGCGACGTGCCGGCGGCAGCGACTGATGCCCCTCCTGCGTCGGCACTTATCTGGTCGCGGAACGACTCAGGCCACGTTCGCAGCACGGGTTCACGCCCATCCACGCCGAGCGAACGGTCGACAAGGCCGAGCGCACCCCATGGACGGTCGTGACAGGCGCACAGCACCGCTATCGCCCTCGATGGATTGGATAGCGATCTGGCGCTCAACACCGCGCCCGGCGAAATCGTATTGTTGCCCCAATAGACGGCATGGCGCGTACCGTCGGGATTGCACGTCCAAAGTCCTTGCGCGTCGCCATAGTTGCGGTCCACGTACTCCCACCGGTCGTACAGTACGCGCCCGTCGGAAAGCACCGACGGATGCCCTTCGAAAAGAGTGGATTTGCCTATCTGATGAATATTCGCACCGTCTGATTTCATTTTGAAAAGATTGCACATTATATTGCGGTTACACATGCAGTACTTGGGCTCGCGCGTGGAAGCGAAGACAATGTCTCCGTCCGGGAGCCATGCAGGATCGATGTCCGACACGCCCCTTTCGCGCGTCAACTGCACAAGTCCCGACCCGTCAACGTTGACGGTATATATGTGATAATCATCCTTTCGTCCGTTACGCATGGAAAACACTATGCGCCGTCCATCCCAGTCCACTTCTGGATCGCGCACCGTACGCCCGGCGATTTCCGGAACTATGTCGCGACGGCGACCGGTCTGGACGTTCAACGCGCGCATTGCGCCCTGCGTATCGTACTTTCGCTCGTTCACTTCGCCGCACTGGAAAAGCGTCTCGGTGTTGTGGTGGTCGGGACGCCACATGGCGTGGACGGTATACACGATCTCGCGCCCGGCCAAAAGCGGATTGCATCGCACAAGAGCCTCACGCAACAGATCTTCAAGCATCTTCTCCTTGCTGCGTCCTTTCCAGTCTGCCACGACGCGCAGGAATGCAAGAAATTTCTCCGTCGGATATTTCGCATCCTTCGCGCCAAGTTCGCGGATTGCCTTTTCTGCGCGCTCGACAGCGCCCGGCGGCAGAAAACCGCGTTCGTCAAAATCGTGTGCTACAACCTCTCCGTCGAACTCAATTCCGTCGACGGCTATGTAGCCCCAACTCCCCGTACCGGCATCCACTACGCGAAAGAACGCCTCGCACCCAACTGCCGAATCTGGCAGTCGCCACGTTTCGCGCCGCATCGGCTCGGCATTCCTCCCGGTGGCACGTGCGAGCTCTCGTCCCGTCTTGCGATCGATGAGCGCGAAGTATGTACCGTTGCGTCCGCCGCCCACCCAGAACACGACCTCGTTCCCGTCGATGCGTACTGTCGGACTTTCTATCACGCCCGTCGGCCCGGCCTCCGGCTTCCCTGAAAACGACTCAAGCGTCGACATAAACCATTTACCGCACTTCGCCTGCGGACGACCCGTGTTGTATTCCGCCGTACGGTCTGTCACAAGTTTCTCGAACGCGCCTTCCACGACGCGCCATTCTTGAAGAGAACCGCCCTCGAAGTCGAAACGCACGCACCCAGCCATTGCCGCTCCCTCATCGAACGCGACAATCAACGCAAGTGCGCTAAGAATATTTACGGATCGCCTGCCTACGAACATTGTCAAAATCCTCTGTGCAGGCAACAGGATAACAGAATTCAAATGTGGAATCAACAGAAAACATCCCGCCGCGAAAAATCTGCGGTCGGAGCTTGACCGCCGTTGTCAAAATTGATAACATATCCTCGCGTACCCCGAACTGGAAAGGAAAACGGCGATGGCAAAAAACAAGGTGAAAAAGGCGAAGGCGGCAAAGGCCGCAGAGACGGCAGCGGCTGAACCCGCAAGCGGCAAGCGCGTGGAGTTCACGCCCGACGCGTGGCGGTTCTACACGGCGCAGAGCGAAGCGGTCAAGTCGGCCTTTGCCGACGCGCTGTCAAAACTGGAGACGGACGGACGGCTCGCACCGCCACAGGGCAAGCCCATAGCCCCGAACCTATACGAGATCCGCGTCAAGGTGAACCCGAACCAGTACAGGCTTTTCTACTGCTACTTCGACCCGAACGGCGTCCTCGTCCTTTCCGGTTTCGTGAAGAAAACGCAGAAAACGCCGCAACACGAAATCGACAAGGCGAAGCGCATACGCGGGGAGGCGTTGAAATGAGCCGTGAACTTGACATGACGAAGGTCGTTCCGGGCGCGTGGGCGGCGATAAAGGCGCAACGCGAAGAGCGTTTCAACCGCGACCCGAAGGCAAAGGCCGCATGGGAAAAGCGCATGGCACGGAACGCGGAACGGAGCGTCAAGGCGGACGCGCGTATGTTCGCCCGCGAGCATGGCAAGCAGCTCGACGCGCTCCGAAGGGACTGCCCCGGATTCGCGGAGGGCGAGAACGCGGAGCGCACGACGATTGCGTTCAAGGTCGCCATGCTGGAAGCGCGCGACAAGAGCGGCATGACGCAGGCGGAGATCGCGAAGCGCATGGGCGTGGAGCCGTCGAACCTTTCCAGACTCCTTCACGGCAACGGCGGCGTGAACGGCGCGACGTTCGCGGCGTTTCTGCGGGCCTGCGGCTTCGGCTTCACGATCGCCCTCGTGCCTTTTCCGAAAAAGAAAGCAGCGAAATGAGTCTGCTAATCGTGGTTAAAGGCGAGATGGCAGTTTGACTCTAGATTGGGTTCTCCTACGATGCAGCAACTCCCATGCCGAGTATGCTAGCAATCATAGGCGAGACAAGCGGGTGTGGGTTGGCTGTGAAGTCGTATAGAAATGGGCTAGGAGATGGCGTGAGCGTGACAGTCCCTCCGAACGGCATGTAGCGGACTTTTATTTTCTTGCCGATGCATGAACCTGGCCCGATCTTGATGACGGCATCGCCAATTGCGGGAGGTGGAATTATCGAAGCTGTGATGTCTTCACCCCTGTCAACGAACTCAATGGTGTAGCCCTTATTGCGAAAGGCACGGAATTGTTCTTTAGTCATAGGATTTATTCTCCTTGGAATAAACGCGCGAACCACATTTTGATTTTCTGCCATACAGAGAATTTGGCAGGGTTCTGTTTTTCAACTTTACCGTAACCGAACCTTTGTGTGACGAGACGCGATTTCATAACCGCTTCAGGTTTTACGCTCGCTCCGTATGCACCCTTACCGCCGATGGCCTCTTGCACGTCTTTGGCAACTTGCGCGTTTTTTTCAAGGCCACAGGAGATTCCAGCGGAATCGCAGAGACGAAGCCATTCGCGTCGTCCGACATTTGATAGAAGGCAACGCGCGTCGCCTTGTAATGATGAATCGGATACTTCTGCAAGCCGCTGCCAGATCTGGCTTGTCTTGAGCGCGACCATGCAGGTGGTAGAGCCGGCACTTGATCGGAAGATGCAGGTCGTGGGAAGCACGCCATCCCATCCCACGGCGTCTGCGCAGCGCGTCCATGCATTGAGAGGGGATTGCAGCCGGCGTTTTTCGAACTGATCGTATGTGAACAGGGCAAACGCCGGACTTGACATGAGGAATACGGGATTGTCGAAGGCATACGCAAACCGTTCTCTCACGGCGGCGGGAAGAATAGAAATGGGAAATGATTACGTTATCATAGAGATTTTCATTTCAGCGCATTGCGGAGGGCGTTGATGCGTTGCGCGTTTGAGGATTTGAAATCAGCGGCGTCCTTCTCGTAGGCTGTATGTTCTGCCGCTCTTTTCGTTTCGCGCACCTGATCGTCCTCCTTCATGGCTAGCTTGGACATCTCTTCGCTTTTGAAGGTGACGAACAATCCAGGCGGGGTTCCAAAATGCGCTTTATCGAGCTCGAAGATGGTAAGCTCCAGACCATCGAGGTTTCTGTAGGTGTCTCTCTTTGGATCGCTTTCGACGGGGTGACCGAATTTCTCACGTAATGCGGCACGGAGCAATCGTGCGGCTTCCTTGTTTTCGGGAATCGAATAATAAGGTGCGAATACCTTAATTCCGCCTATGCGGCGCGACGCGCGGGTGTAGCTAACCGCATACTGGCAGTTCGTAAGAAGCGGCAACGGCTCTCGCGGGGTGAAGAGCGCCGTGTCGTAGAACCGGTCATCCAGCATCATCATACGCGGCGGAGTTTTGCCGGAAACGGAGAGGGTCGATATGTTTTCTCCGATGCTAACGCCACACAAGATGTTAGGAATTGAGTTCGTATAATGTTTTCTCAGACGGAACGCGCGTTGTCCTTCGGGCGAGAAAAAGGATGCAAGCCTTGCCTCTGCGGGGTCAGGAGCTGGATTGACGGAGGACAGCCGCCCATCAGCATCGAAAACCAGCACCGTGCGCATGACACGAACGGTTACGCAACAGTTATCGTTTTCACGATTCCATGAGGATTTTGCCTGTAAACCGTCTGCGAACACCGGCGAAAGCGCAAGGGACGCGGCGGTAAGAATCGTTGTCAGGTAGCGCATGGGGAGTGTTCCTTCAATGCAAGTGTAGTTTGTAACGGGCGAATTCATATGAGAGGCTTCCACTCGCGAAAACCATCAGCAGCCTGCAAGCCCATGACGATTGCGGCGGCATCGTGACACGACTGAAATGCGAAGTCTTGCGTAAAGACAAGATGACCTTCGCCGTCATTGACGAGAATCCCAAGGGAGAGCAAAGCCTCGCGGCGATGGCGGACTGCTCTACCCGCACTGTCTGGAGTGGTTTGATGCCCCTCGCTTGGAACGAGCGCGGCGCGCGAGTTGGCAAAGACGAGAAACCTTCCGGAGAAGGTCGGACGGCCTACCGCGAGTGGGACTTTTCGCGTCTTGATGCGGTAAATAGACTTCGGATTGAGGCGAGTTGTCGACATTGTAGTGTTTCCTTTTGTGCTTAAACGCAAAAACAGTTTATAAAACCGCCGATTTCGGGTCAATTGAAAATGAAAAAGAATCACGTTTCACGGTTTGGGTTCATAAACCCCGTGGTCGCCACGATGTACGGCGAGGTGCTGGCGGGGCATACGCGCATAAAGAGCGCGGCCCTGCTCGGCGAGGCGGCGAACTTGTGGCTCTCCGACCCTCCATACAACGTAGCCATAGGCGACAAGTACGTGATGCTCAACAGGGACGACGGTGGCGACCGCCGGAATACGCGGGGAATCGAAAACGATGACATGGGCGACGAGGCGTTCGACGATTTCCTTAAAGCGGCCTTCATGGCGGCGGCGGACGCGCTCAAGCCGGGCGGATCGGAGTACGTATGGCACGCGGACATAAAGGGCCTCGCATTCCGCAAGGCGGCGGCGGACGCGGGGCTGGATCTGAAACAATGCCTCGTGTGGGTGAAAAGCCACTTTGTGATCGGGCGGGCGGACTACCAATGGAGGCATGAGCCGTGTCTTTACGTCCGAAAGCCGGGTGCGCCGCACTACTTCACGGCGGACAGGACGCTCGACACGGTGCTCGAATCGCCCGCGCCCGACCTCAATGCGATGGACGCGGCGGAGATGCGCGCGCTTCTGCGCAGGATTTTCGGCGCGAAGAACCAGACCGTCCTCCGATACGGCAAGCCCGCGAAGAGCGCAGACCACCCGACGGAAAAACCCGTCGGCCTATTCATGCAGCTTGTGAAGAACTCGACGCGGCGCGGAGAAATCGTCCTGGACACGTTCGCCGGGAGCGGCACGGCGGTGCTGGCCTGCGAAAAGGCGGGGCGCAGGGCGCGATGCATGGAACTTGATCCGCAGTACGCAACGGTCATCCTCGACCGCTGGGAGGCGGAGACGGGGCAAAAGGCGGAGCGGATCGCGGAGGCGGGTTGACCGATGGATGGCGGCGAAGCCACGGAGGCCGAAAAGGCGGAGCGGTGCGCCCTCGCGAAATGCCCCCTCGCGGGACAGGGCGACGAGAGGTGCGCGGACTGCACAGGCCCGGTGAAGTGGAAGGACGGACGCGGCGCGTGGCACGGGCGGGCGCGGTCTTGCCACGGCTGCCCGATGGATGGCAAGGGCCTCCCCGTATGCTGGGCGGCGTGCCCCGGCCCGCGCACGGACTTTTCGACGGACGGGCAGAGCATGGTGTGCCTCGGCGCGATGGCCGGGCAGGAAGGCGCGGACGAGTTCGTCTCCGCGCGGATGTCCTACGATGCGAGGCTCGTGCGGTTGCCAAGGGCGGACTACGTGACGGGGCTGTCGCCAGAGACGGAGACGGCCCTGCTGAAGCTCCTCCGCATTTTCGCGGACATGACGGAGCGGCAGGTGCTGGTCGTTCACGCGATGCTCAACGGGAAGAGACAGAGCGGGGCTGCGCGACGCGGCGGCATTTCAAAGCAGGCGGTGAGTAAAACGGTGATAAAACTCATGAAGAGACATCCCGAACTTGCGCCGTTTTTCCGGCGAGCGTGACGCGGGGCGCGGGACGCGGGGCGGGGTTTACAGGCGCGGGGCGTTTTGGTATCATGTCCGCCGACCGCCACGGATGGACGGTCGGGCGGTGATTGCTTATTGATTGCTTATGCCGCCCGAAACACACGGAAAACAAGCGAAAGAGACAGAAGCGGAGACATGGCAAGCGAGAGCAGAAAAACCCTTGTTTTACGGGGATTATTGATTGGTTGTGGGAGGTGGATTCGAACCACCGAAGGCGTAAGCCAGCAGATTTACAGTCTGCCCTCGTTGACCGCTTGAGTATCCCACAACATGGTGCTCGGGGCGGGACTCGAACCCGCAAGGATCGCTCCACATGCACCTCAAGCATGCGTGTCTGCCAATTTCACCACCCGAGCTAGGCGGAAAACGAGAGATAGTATATCACATCCCGCCGCACTGCACAAGAGTAAATTTCCCGATTGCGAAGATTTTCTGCGGACCGCCGCTGCGCGTAAGAATACGCGCCCTCCCGAAGGATTGGATGCCGTCCGGGAAATTTGCCAAAAGAACCGAAAACTTGATATAATGGCTGTCGCCGCCATTGGCGGTTCGTCCAATAGCAGGAGAAAATCGGAATGAAAGCAAGAACGACTTTGACAATTGCCGCGGCCGGAGCCATGTGTGCATTCGCCTTCGCGGCGCACGGCGGACAGGTGAGCATCGACCTTTCCGGCGAATGGCGGTGCGCCGGCAACGGTTTCACGGGCGCAGCGCGGCTGCCCGGAACGCTTGCGGACGCAAAACTCGGCACGTTGCAGACGCCTGAGAAATTCGCCGCTTATTCCGAACGCACGGAAAAGACAGCTCTCGCCCGCAGGTACCGGTACGCCGGCGAAGCGACATATTCGCGCACGGTCGCGCTCACGGCCGCAGAAACGGCAAAGCCGCTGGAATTGTTTCTTGAGCGCGTGATGTGGACCAGCCGCATGAAGATCGACGGACGCGATTTCGGATTCTGCGATTCGCTGGGAACTCCGCACGTCCACAAAATCCCGGCCGGCGCGCTTGCGCCGGGAAAGCACGTGTTCGAAATCACCATCGACAACCGTCCGCAATACGGCATGGTTAAAAAGGCGCACGGATTCGGAGAATGGATGCAGTCCGTCTGGCACGGCGCGATTGGCAAGATCGAATTGCGCGAAACGAATCCGCTCGATTCCGTCCGCGTGTTCGCGGACTTCCCCACCGGAGGCAAAGTGCGATTCGAACTGCCGGAAGGCTTCGAGGCCGACGCCGGAAGCATCGTCTCGGACACACTTCGCTTCGCATCGTTCACGTCCGGGCCGTCGCCGTACGCGGAGGGGCGCGTGATGGTGACGGCGACGCTCGCGGAAGAGCCGCAGGCATGGGACGAATTCAATCCACGCCTCTACGAGGTGGAGTTCCGCGACGCGAAGAGCGGCCTCGCCAAGACGGTGCGCTTCGGCTTCAGAACCGTCGCGCGCAAAGGCAACCGCCTGACGATCAACGGACGCCCGCTGTTCGTCCGCGCCGACGTGGACAACTGCGCATTTCCCCTCACCGGGCATCCCGACATGACGAAACGCGAGTGGCTGCGCATACTCAACATCGAACGCAACAACGGGATGAACGCCATCCAGCTGCACACCTGGACTCCGCCCTCCGCCGCGTTCGAGGCCGCCGACGAACTCGGCATGATGGTGTTCTGCGAACTGGGGTACTGGAACGAAAAGGGCGTGAAATCCAGTTTCGCGGGACGGGACAACGCCGCGCTCGACAGCTGGCTGCGCCGCGAACTGAAGGCCGTAGCCGACGCATACGGCAACCACCCGTCGATGGTCGCGTCCTCGTTCGGCAACGAGCTGGGCCTGTGCAACTTCAAGGCGCTTGACGCATGGATGGCGGCGCACAAGAAGTACGACCCGCGCCGCCTCACGATGTGCTCCACGGCGCGGACCGTCGCACCGAGCGACGACTTCATGGTCACGCACCGCTATCCAGGCATCGGATGGACGCGCGGCAGAATCGACGGCGACACGGACTTCGACTACGAAAAAGTATATTCCCGCGCCCCGATCCCGGTGATCGCGCACGAGATAGGGCAGTGGCCCGTCTATCCGATGTGGGACGAGCAGATACCGAAATTCCACGGCCTCCTCGCGCCGTGGCGCTGGCCGGCCATGCGCGAAGCCGCCGTATCCAACAACACCTTCCGCTTCTGCCGCGAATTCCACTCCTCGTCGATGCAGACGAGCCGCCACTTCTACAAACTCGAGACGGAAAGCTTCCTGCGCACTCCGTCGTGCAACGGCATCGACTTCCTCGACGTACGCGACTACACCGGGCAAGGCGAGGCGCTCGTGGGCTGGTACGACGCCTTCTTCGACGCCAAGCCGGCGCTTGGCGAAGTGCCGCCCTTCTCCGACGTGATGCGCCCCGTGGCGCACCTTGCGAAGTTTTCGAAGTTCCTCTGGACGTCGAACGAGACGTTCGAAGCGAAGCTGCTCGTGCGCAACTGCCTCGCCGGAGACATCCCGGCGGGAACCCGCTGGCATTGGTCGTTCGGGGCGCGCGACGGATGGGCGGTCGCGGAGAAAGCAATCCCGGCGGGGGGGCTCGCGAACGTGGGACGCCTGTCGATGCCGCTCGCGGACTTCTCCGCGCCGCGCCGCGCCGAACTGCGCTTCGGCTCCAACCGCTGGAGCATCTACATCCTGCCACGCCTTCCGGTCGGCGAACCGCCGCCGGATGGCGTGCTCGTGACGTCCAACCCGGCAGACGCGAAAAAGGCCCTTGCATCCGGCGGGCGCGTCATCTACACCGGAAGAAGCGCGAAGAGCGACATGACGACCTTCAGGCCGATATACTGGTCCACGGGGCTTTTCGTCACCGACAAAAAGCACATTGGATTCGGCGCGGTCGTGGACGCCGACCATCCGGCGCTCGAGCCGACAGGATGCGACTTCTGGCTCGACGAGTTCTGGCGGCGCCTTTTCTCAGACGGGAAGCGCCACGCGACGGCGCATCGCTTGGAGAAACTGCCCGCCGACTTCCGTCCAATGATCACGGTCGTGCCGGATCTGCACCACTCCTATTTCATATCTCCGCTCTTCGAGGCGAGGGTGGGCAACGGCATGCTGATCGTCTGCGGACTCAATCTCGACGCGAACGACACGGGAGCGAGGATGTTCAAGCGGGCGCTTTGGCGCTACGCCGCGTCGGACAAGTTCCGCCCGAAGTGGACGCTCGACATGCACTGGT
>JAFPNP010000009.1 GCA_017411125.1 Kiritimatiellia bacterium | reverse complement strand
GGCGCAGCTTCGGCAACCGCGGGCTGCGACGAAACTTCAACAGTTGCTGCATTGGTAGGGCGCGTTGTCCTCAACGCATCGGGCAGTTCCTGCGGCTGCGATAACGGCAACGACGATTGCGGCGCAACGTCGGCGGTCGCAACCTGCGGCTGCGACGTCGGCATCGGCGGATTAAGGATAATCCGCCCTACCATTTCCTTCGGCTCAACTTCAGCAACAACAACCTGCGGCGCGGCGTCGGCAACTACAACCTTCGGCGCAGCTTCGGCAACTACACCCTTCGGCGCGACTTCAGCAACCACAACCTGCGGCGCGGCTTCAACAATTGCTGCATTGGTAGAGCGCGTTGTCCTCAACGCGCCGGGCAACTCCTGCGGCTGCGACGTCGGCAACGTCGATTGCGGCGCAACGCCGGCGGTCGCAACCTGCGGCTGCGACGACGGCATCGGCGGATTAAGGATAATCCGCCCTACCATTTCCTTCGGTGCGGCTTCAGCAACTACGACCCTAGGCTCAACTTCGGCAACCACGGCCTTAGGCGCGGCCGCGGCAATCGCAACCTCTAGCGCGGCGCCTGCAAAGGCGCCGGCCGGCGCCTCGTCCATCGCGCGGCGAAAAAGCCGCACCGCATCCTCAAACGCATCGATCCTCCCTGCACCGGAATCAGGCGCAAGGCACCGAATGAAATCCGCCCCGCCTTGCGCCGCGCCGGAATCAGGCGCCGCAAGCCGCACGCTCTGCGCGTACTGCGCGCACCGCGTGAAATCCGTTCCGTCCCGATTGACGGAAACAGAAATCCCGTCAATCGAAATCGTCGGCATCATCATCCGTCATCTTCCTTCCCGTAAACTCCTCCATCTCGGCGTCCGCGCGCAGCTCCTGTTCCCTGCGCTCCTCCTCCGCCCATATCTCCTTGTGCTGCGAAACCTTCGCACGCTCCTTCACCGCCGCGATGAACCGCCCGTGCGCCTTCTCCGCCTCCTGCGATTTCGCCTCCACGTCCGCCTCGGCGCGATGGACGCCGTCCGTCAGCAGCACGCCCTCCTCGTCGATCTGCGACACCGCGCTGCGCACGCGGTCTATCTCTTCCATCGGCACGGGGCGCATGAGGATCGTCTCGAAAACCTTGTCGCGCCGCTCTTCCTTCGTCTCCCGGTACCGCGAAAGCTTCCGCCTGCGGGCGTCCAGCTCGACCTGCGCCGCGTCGCGCGCATGGCGGGCCGCTACCAGATCCTTTCCGGCGCGGTCCTCGCGCATCGTCCGGATGCGCAGCATGCTCTCGAGCGCGTAGGCCATTACGACACGACCTCCTTGAGCTTTGCCAGCGTCTCTTCGTAGGACGGACGCTCCTGAAGCCCCTGGCGCAGGAATCCGTTCACCGCGTCGATCTTCGCGATGGCCTCGTCCGTAGACGGATCGGCGCCCTTCTGGTACTCGCCGATCTTGAGCAGCAGTTCGACCTCAGCGTACTTGGCGAGTATCTCGCGCAGCTTGGCGGCGGCGGCCTTGTGCTCCTTGTCGATGATCGCGCTCTGGCAGCGGGATACGCTCTGAAGCACGTCGATGGCGGGATAATGGTTCTTCTGCGCGAGCTTGCGCGAAAGGATGATGTGCCCGTCGAGGATCGAACGCGTCTCGTCGGCGATCGGCTCGGTCATGTCGTCGCCCTCCACCAGCACGGTGTAGAGCGCGGTGATCGATCCCTTGTCCGAATTGCCCGCGCGCTCCATCAGCTTCGGCAGCTCCGAAAACACGCTGGGCGGGAATCCGCGCCGCGTGGGCGGTTCGCCGGCGGCGAGGCCGATTTCGCGCTGGGCGCGTCCGAAGCGCGTTACCGAATCCATGAGCAGCAGCACCTTCTCGCCCTTGTCGCGAAAGAACTCCGCGATCGACGTGGCGACATAGGCGGCCTTCAGACGCTCCATGGCGCTGCGGTCGGACGTAGAGCAGACGACCACGCTCTTGCGCATGCCCTCCGGCCCCAGATCCTTCTCGATGAACTCGCGCACCTCGCGGCCGCGTTCGCCGATGAGCGCAAGCACGGTCACGTCCGCGCTGGTGTTGCGCACGATCTGCGCCATAAGCGTGGACTTGCCGCCGCCCGCCGCCGCGAATATGCCCATGCGCTGCCCTTCGCCGCATGTCAGCATTCCGTCCAGGGCGCGGACGCCTAGCGAAAGCGGCTTTGATATGATCCGGCGGTGGAGCGGGCTCGGCGGATCGGCGAACACGGGATAGTACGCGTCGGGGCGGATCGGGCCTTTTTCGTCCGCCTCGATCGGACGCCCCAGCCCGTCCAGCACGCGCCCAAGAAGCGAATAGCCAACGGGCACCATGTGTATGCGCCGCGTCGGGATCACCTCCGTCTGCGCGGAGATGCCGACCATCTGTCCGAGCGAGGTCAGCAGCACGGCCTCCCTGGTGAAGCCCACGACTTCCGCCGAGACCTCGAAATCCTCCCACGGATTGCGCAGGATGCAGACCTCGCCCACCTTCACTCCGGGCACGGCGGCTTTTATGATCGTGCCGACGACCTGTATCACGCGGCCCTTCACCTCGATGGGCTGCGCATCTTCCACGGCGCGGTCGAGCACCTGCGTTATGTAGTCGAACGATCCCATTCCCTACTTCGCGAAATTCTTCCTTATCGACTTCTCGATGGCGGCGATCTGCGCATCGACCGACGCGTCGACCGTGCCGGCCGCAGTCTCCACCACGCACGAACGCCCGTCGAGCTTCCCATCCTCCACGACCTCCAGGAAGTTCACGGACGGGAAATCCTTCAGGATGTCCTGCATCCTCGCCTTCACCACGGGAACCATCTGCGTGTTCACGCGCACCGTCACCTGCTGCTGGTTGCGCACGACCGCGCGAAGAGCCTTCTTCGTGACCTGCACCACGAGCTCTTCGTCGCCGATCTCGTCCACGCACTTGCGAAGGGCCTTGAGGACGATTCCGCACATGGCGTCCTCGACGCCCTCCATGTACTTCACGGAGCTTTCGAGAAGATCAAGCTTCTGCATGGCGATCTCCATCTTGCCGTCCTGCAGCCCCTTCTCGTACCCTTCGTCGCGGGCGGCCTTCATCACCTCGTCGATCTTCGCGACGGCGGCGACGTCCGCAGCCTTGACGAGCCGCGACGTGGTTTCAAGCGTGAACGTGTCCTTTTTCACGAGCAGCATAGCGCGTACTCCTCCGTAAATTGAAGTTGCATGAGCCGGGCGACCTCGGCGAACTCCACGTCGCCGTCCAGCGGCGCGAAAGCGCCGTCCAGTTCCGCCGGGAAGCGGAGGCGCTGCCGTTCCAGAAGCCCGGCGGGCAGCCCCTTAAGCGCGGTCGCCAGGTAGCGCAGCCCCGCAGCGGCGAAATCGTCGCCGTCCGCGGCCGGCAGCCGCCACTTGTGGAAATACGGCGCGACCTTCAGCACTTCGGGATAGACGCCGGGAAGCGCGGACTTCAGTTCGCGCACGCGCGCGCCAGATATGACGTTGCGGAGTTCGCCCGCGCGGGAAAGCGCGGCAAGCCACAGCCCGATGCGCCGATACGTCTCGGCGGGGAGAAGAAGCAGACGGCTCCCGTCGTCCGCCGGGAAGAAATGGAAGAGCGGGGCGACGCCGAGACGCTCGCACACGAAGGCGTCCACGCGCGGCGAACCGCGCCGGGCGGCAACGCCCGCGCCGCAGGCGGCGTCCACGCGCCCGGCATCGGCAAGCGGCGCGAAAGCGAACAGGAACCGCTTCGCCAGCGGCCATATCCGCTCGTCGCGCACGAACGCGCGCGCGTCCTTCATGTCGACAGTCTGCGTCATTTCCTCTTCGGCGGCGAATCGCGGAACAGAGTCACGGTTATCTTGGAGTAGTCGAGACCCTCGATGGCGTTCTTCACGAGGCTCTTGATCTGCGGAACGAAATCGGCCATGTCCACGTCGTACCTGTGGCGTATCGCCACGGCGGCGGAACTGGGCTTCGCGTGCTTGGCGAACGGATCGTTCTCCGGCAGCACCACGTGCACGCGGGCGTCCACCACGCCCTCTATCTGGGAAATCGTGCGCGAAAGATCCTGCGCCAGCGCGTCCATGAAGCGGATGCGCTCCTCGGAGGGCGAGGACACCATGCCGGTCTTCTTGAAGCTCTCCGCCACGCCCTGGTACTGGCGGCGCGGCAATCCCTTCTGCTCCAGCAGCTCCATCGCCACGGCGAACCTGCCCTCAGGGATCATCACGTTCCACGTGCCTTCCTCGCCCGGCGTCTTGCGGCACGAGATGTCGTGCCCCTTCAGCTCGGCGATTATGGCGTTCGCCTGCCGCTCCTCCAGCTGGGAGTAAAGCGTGGTCTCCTCCTCGCATCCGGCGAGGAGCGCCAGCGCGGCGAACCCCGCCGCCTTCAACCAAATTGCATTCATCGTCTTTCGCCTTGTCCTTTCAAATCAGCTCTCCACCACCCACTGCCGGCTTGCGCCCGCCGACGACTTCACGAAACGCGACCAGCGGGCGTCGGCTTCCGGCACCCTGCCAAGCATGCGCAGGGCGCGCGTTTCGAGCAGCGCCTCCGCCCTTCGCAGGGAAGACGGGAACTCGGCGGCGCGGACGACCTCAATGGCGGCGGCCGGCTGGCGCTCCGCGAGAAGAAGCTCCGCCAGCATGGCGGCGGCCACCCCGTCGCGCGGCTCTTCGTCCGCAACGGCCTCCAGCAGGACGCGGGCGCGCGAACCCTGCCCGTGCCGCGCGAAAAGCCACGCGGCCGTCAGCATCAGATGTTTCTGCTCCGCATCCACCTCTCGAACCCGTCCTCCGTCAACCGTTCTTCACCAGCGTCTCGATCGCGGAACTCGCCTTCTTGGCGACGTTCGTCACGACTTCCTGCTGGAAGCTCAGGTTCGCCACCTCGTACTGCAGTTCGGTCATCTGCAGCACGCTGGGCGAATTGCCCAGGCGCTTCGCCGCCGACAGCGCGTGTATGCGGTGCATGATGCCCTGGTTCATGTCCTGCGCCGCGCGCCACGCGACGCCCACCTGCTGCGCGAACGGCACCGGATCCGGCCCGCCCACGCCCATGGCGGCCTGAAACGCCTTTACCGCGTCGGCGGACGCCGCCTTGTCCAGCGCAAGCTGCTCGTTCAGATACGCCACGCTCTGCGGAGCCTGCGCGGCCCGCACGGCCTCTATTGCTGCCGCTTCAATCATTGCACATCCTCCTCGTTCATTCCAAAAGCCCCTTTGCGAGGTTTGCGGCGGCCTCGTCAGAAGACTGCGCCGCCTCCGTGAGACATTCCCTCGCTTCGTTCCTGCGCCCCGCCCTGATCAACGCCATGCCGCGAAACGCCCGCAGCATGGCGGACTCCGGCCACTTCAAGAGAGCTTCGCGGTCGATGTAATCGACCGCCATCTCGAACTCGCCGATGCTGATCATCAGGACGGCCTTCGCCGTGGCGACCGACTCCTCCTCCGGGCGGAACGCTTCCAGAGCGGCGAGAATCTTCATCGCGCTCTTGAAGAAGTTCTTCCCCGTCGCCATGAGGGCAACGTTGAGGAGAAGCCGAGCCTCGTCCGGCCGCAGGTCAAACGTCTCTTCAGCCATCGCGATCAACGCATGTTCGACGCGATGGACGAGAGGGCGTCCGCCATGTTCTTCTGGATGTTCGTCATCGTGGTGAGGCACAGGTTCCACTGCTGCAGGTCGTACTGCAGCTGCTGGAGGTTGGCCTGCACGTCCGGGTGCTCCTGATACGTCGCGAGGGACTGATTCAAACGAGCCTCCATCGTCTCGACGGCGTTGAACAGCGCATTGTAGACGTTGTCGAGGTGGATAAGCCCTTTTGTCTCACCGTCAACGCGTACTATGCTTCCCTTTCTCCATGCAATATCAGCCCATACTGCATCGCTATGCCCAGTAATCGGAACTACGGGTTGATTGTATACCGTTGTCGCCATGTTTTTTCCTTTTCTTTCTTTTGTTGTTTGTTTGACTGCTGCGGCCAACGTGGACGCAGAAGATGAAAAAATCCTTATCCTTTTCGCTGCGCCACCAGGCGCATGACCTTCCGCGCCACGGTATTCGCCTCCTTCAGGCGTTCGCACTTCTCGTACTCGCCGGGCGGCAAACCGCCGGCAAGGGCGGCTTCGATGCGCCCTTCCAGCCCCACCAGCACCGCGTCGTACCGCTTCAGCGCGGCTGCGGCGTCCGGCCCGGCCAGCTCCTTCTCTATCTCCAGCAGACGAAGAGGCGATTCGTTCTTCACGGCTTCCATGTTATCGTCTCCCCTCCGCGCTTCAGCGTCACCTTGTCCGCCTCGATCTTCTCCACCTTGAACTCGCCCACCATGGCGCCTTCCGCAGCGCGGGAGCCGTCGCGCAGGACGAGGCAAGGATACGGCATGAGTATCACGCCCGCCACCGGACACTTCGGCGCCGGCATTCCGGGCTTCGCGGGCGGCGTCATGAACGGATGCCGCTTCGCCGCCTTTTCGGAAAGAGCCTGGTAGCGCGTCGGCGCATCGGTCTTGAGCCCGTCGTCGCATACGACGGACGTGTCGTCCACGATCCGCACGCGGTTCACGTCAGTGCAAATCGCCGCAACGGTCTGGAGCAGCTCCTCGCGCGAACGGGCGCGACCCGAGAGTTTCACCACGCGGTTCGTGGCGACGTCCAGCTTCGTGCGCCCCTCGGTCAGCACGAACAAAACCTCTTCCACGCCGGACTTAAGCGTCTCGTCGTCCGAAAGGTCGAGCTTGAGTTCCGCGTCGCGGGCAAGAGCATCCTGCGCGAACGCCAGACGGTCGGCGCGTTTCGCGAAGTTGCCGGAAAGCACCTTCTCGCCGTCCTTTTCAAGCAGCGCGACGCCGTTCGTGGCGGCCCAGTCCTCGATGCCGACGGCGGGCTGCACCTCCTCCGTCTCCGGCGCGTCGCCGCCGCCGTCGAAGAACGCGATTCCACGCCCTTCCCAGAAACGTCCGTACAGGAGCGCGAGAATGTATCCAGCCACGAAGAAGAGCAGCACGAGAAGCAGCACGAGAAGGCAGCCAAGGCCGCGGCGGCGCTTTGCCGGCGGTTCGTCCTCCGCCTTCGGCTCGGCCGGCGGCGGAACCGCCGCCGACTCCGGCGCGGGGGCGGAAGCCTCCGGCTGGACTTCAGGCTCCGGCGCGGGAGCAGCGGTCTCGGGCGACTTCAGCTCGGGCCAAGCG
>JAFPNP010000101.1 GCA_017411125.1 Kiritimatiellia bacterium | reverse complement strand
GCCTAACCCGGCTGCGCTCGTTTGCAAAACTTGGTTTGCAATTGGTTTTGTCTTTGGGTGCGGGCGAGTTAGCCCGCACGTGAATGAAAGTTGTTTCAAAAAAGTTGTTTCCATTTTTCCTTCCCTTGCAGGATTTTACGCTTTCCCTATGGGTTCGCAATCGCCCCCCTATAGGCTCACCGCCGTAGATAGTGCAGCGTCACCGCCGCGCCCCTTTCGCTTTCGGAGGTTTTGGTTTTGAAACAACATAAACAACTTTCTTTCGCAACTTCCGTTCACGCGCAGCCTAACTCGGCTGCGCTCGTTCGCAAAACTTGGTTTAGGACGGGACGGCGCCCGTCCCTCCCGACAAGGCCGTTGGCAAAGTTCAATTTCACGCCGCCGCGTTGCCGCCGTTACGCTTCCCCGAAGTGCCGTACCCCTCTACGATTGTAAACCCCTAGGGTTCATAATCCCCCCCTAGGGTATACGCCACCCGGATTTATGCGTAGCGACGGCGAGAACGCCGCCGCTACGCATAACAGACTTTGTCTATTTCCAACTTTGCGGCATTGCCATCTTTCTACCTTATATACATGAGAAGTTTGAAACACAGCAAAACACTTTTTCTTTGTTGTGAAAAAACGTCTTCCAAATGCGCGCCTCGCTCACTTCAATGGCACGTGCGCCCAAGCAAGAGGTGGCAGCGTTCCGGTTTTCTTCTTTCCGCTCCATTCCAATTCATACCTCTGCTCCTCGCGCGTCCAGTTCACGAGAACGGCCGACTCGCGTCCGTCCGGCGCGCGCCATTCGGAATGAAACACCGTCGGCAACGCCTCCTGCACGAACGTGGACGAATCCTTCACGCGCTTATAGCAACCGGCGGAAAGAAACTCCACGCGCTTCGTCGCGCACTTGAGCGCAGCAGGCTTCAGCAGCTCGCCGTCGAAAAGGAAATCGCGGTTGTCATGGTAGAACTTCGCGGAATCCTTCATAAACTGAAGGTCCTTCGCGAGACGAGGGTTCTCCACGTCCTTCATCGTAAAGTTGTGTACCATCGGCTGGATGCCCCAGACAATGCCACGTGCGAACTCGACGGCGAACTGATCGGGATATTTCGCCACGACCGCCTCTACTTCATCGCCGTCGGGCTTCTTGCCCCACATCGGGTCCCACGCCGGCGCTCCGCCCGGCGTCGCGAACGACCCGAAGACGACCGCCGCGCCGCGGTAGATGACGGAGACCGCCGGCACCGGCTCAGACCGCGGCAGCGATCCCTTGCCGCAACGTTCCCAGCTCGAATACAGCAGTATGGCAGCTTCAAAAAGATCGAAGTACGTCTCGCTCGTCGCTTCCGAGGAGAGGATGAAGCCGGGATTGTCGTCTCGCACGGACTGCACGTAGGCGCGGTATCCCTTCTCCACGGCATCCCCGCCCGGCGCGTGCGCATGGCGCGGATTGCAGCACGGACTGTGCGCACCGCAGGAAATCTGGTCCATGTAGACACCGTCAAGCCCGGATTCGCGCAAGTTCCGCTCCACCTTGCGGATGAGGTTCTGGAACTTCGGCGCCTCGCCGCAGATACGCGCGAGCCGGTGGCGGGTGAACACGTTGTACATCTTCGCGAAAAGACTGCCGTTCGGCAGCACGATCGCGCTCTCCAGCCCGCCATCCTCGTTCCAGCGCGGATCGTCGCAGTCCCAGCTCGCCCCGTTCGTGTAGACCTGCACGAAAGCCCCCCGGTCCTTCATGCGCTTCACGGCGGCGCGAAACCCATCCACTCCATCGCGCGGCGGCCAGAAGTACGGGAAGCTGGTGTCGTACGGAATGCCGTGCCACCAGTACCAGTCGAGCGCGACCTTGAGCCCAGTCTCCTTCATGAACCAGAGAACGGGCGGTTCGGAGACTTCCACCCCGCCGCGGCTCCACATCCATAGGTCGATCTCTCGCAGCTTGGAGAAGTCGCGCGCGGCGGCCTTCTTGAACCACGGCGTCGTCTCCAGCCAGGCGCGATGCATCTTCGCCGCCTCGTACCAGCCGCCGCGATACGGCGCGTACACGCCAGTGTACGGCAGAGAGCCGACCGACTTCCGCTCGTCCGTCATCGGTGGCGCGTACCTGTTGCACAGCACGAGGGTTCCAGGCTCGACGCCCTGCACCACGGCGAACGAAACGGTATGGAGGCGCGCCTCGCCGCGATGATCTAGGAAGTGCGACGTCCCGCCGTCGTTCAGCGCCGCTATGCATCCGAACGCGAGCCAGTTCGCACCGCTTGTGGAAACGACTTTGCCCGAAGGAAACTTCTTCCAGTCAGGCCTGTACACCTCGCCCACGGTGTTGGGGCGGAAAACCGCCGTCTTGTCCGTGCACGGCACCGTCACCTCCGGGAAGGAAATGCGCTGGATAAAGCGTCCATCTTTGCTGCCCGTGTAACCGAACGACGCGTACTCGAACCCGCCATCTGGAAGCAGCGCCATCTTCGCCGTCACGGTGAAGCCGTCGCCGCACGTGGGATGCCCCTTCCAGATTGCCGTCACCACGTTGCCGTTCGTCGTGACGGACAGCGACTTCATCTGTTCGTGCGTGATGCTCCCGGCGGCGACGTACGCATGTGGCGAACCAATCGCACCGCCGCGTCTGGTCTGCTTGGACACCTCGCGTTTCGCCATATCAAGCGAGAACCCCACGCGCACATCGCCAACAGGGACGGACATCGCACACGGCAGCCGCCCGTCCGGCGCTGCGGCGTCCGCAACCGCCGCCTTTGCCGCCATCGCCGCGACAAGTACGGCAAACATTGAAATCTTCTTGCAGAACAGAACCCCGCGCTTCGGCGTTGCCGCCGATACGATTTCCACCTCGCCAAACCGTGTTTGCGGATTTTCCGCATACGGCTTTCCATCAAGTACTTTCCTCGTTGCCATGCCTTTGTTCCTTTCCGGGTCATTGAAATTCATTATAAGTATTTTCTTTTCCTAGTCAATCCAATTTCGTCATTTTTTATTTTTGGATTCCGCCAAAGAGGCGATTTGTCTTCGTAAGGAGAAAAGACCATGAACCCGGCAGGAAAGAACAAAATCCTCCAAGGAGGATGGATATGATATAATGAGGGCGGTTCTCAAACCCATAAATGAAAGGATGAAAATGAAAAAACTGTATCTGATCGCGGCGACCTGCGCCGCTGCTGCCGCACAAGCCGAAGTCGCGCCGGCGGCTCCGTTCGCGCACAATATGGTGCTGCAGCGCGAAATGCGCGTTCCCGTATGGGGCAAGGCGAGGCCAGGCGAGGACGTGAAGGTCGCTTTCGCCGGACAAGTGAAAACCTGCAAGGCGGGGGCGGACGGCGCATGGCGCGTCGAACTCGACCCGATGCCGGCCTGCAAGGAACCGCGCACGCTTGAAATAGGCGGCAACTCGCTCACGAACGTGCTGGTGGGCGAAGTGTGGTTCGCGTCCGGCCAGAGCAACATGGAAGACCCCATCCTGAGCGACAATTCCCGCTACCGCGACGGATGGGGGCAGACGATGACAGCTCTCGCGCGCCGCCCCGGAATCCGTTTCTACACTTCCCCGCAGATAAGCTCAAAAACGCCGAACCTGGACCGCGCGATCGTGTGGCGCGACTTCTCCGCAAAGACGTTCAAAGACCTGGACGCCCGCGTGCCGATATGCCTCTGGACGAAAGGACTTGTCTCCGCCGTCGGCTTCTACTACGCGCTTGCAATCCACGACGCCACGGGCATTCCGGTAGGCCTAGTCGACGTAAGCTGGGGCGGCGCGAGACTCGAACCGTGGATCGCCCCGTCCGGCGACATGTGGAAAGGAATGGTGGCCGCATTCGCTCCGATGGCGAACCGAGGGTTCATATGGTATCAGGGATGCTCCAACGCCAAGGATGGCGCCGCCTACGCCGGCAAGATGCACACGCTCTACAATAGCTGGGCAAAGGCGTTCGAGAACCCCGCCCTCAAGCTCTACTTCGTGCAGCTTGCCCCGTTCTCCAAAAGCTGGTTCGACGTGCAGCTCGCGCAGGCGCGTTTCGCGGCGGAGGAAAAGAACGCCGGCATGGCCGTGACGTGCGACCTCGGCAACGCCTGGGACATCCATCCGAACGACAAGGAACCTGTCGCCCGCCGGCTCGCCTTGCACGCCCTCAAGGACGTCCACGGCTTCGCAGACGTAATAGCCGATTCGCCGACACTGAAGACCTGCAAGGCCGGCGACGGCGGGCGCGTCGTCATGACATTCGACAACGCGACGTCCTGGTACGGCTACACGCCAAACAATGCGTACCCCGCGGGATTCGAAGTCGCCGGCGACGACGGCGTGTTCCATCCGGCCGGCATTGCGAACGCGCTTGCCGACCGCGGCCGCAAAGGCAAGGTGTTCGTGGGACGCGAACTCGTGGTCGTCAGCGACAAAGTGAAGAATCCCCGCCGCGTCCGCTATCTCTTCAGCAAGCCGTGGACTGGATCGCTCTACGCATCCGATTCCGGCCTTCCCGTCGGGCCGTTCGAGGCCGCCGTCGCAACGCGCTGAGACTACGCGCCCTGCCGTTTCACACGGGAGAGACTCGCTTCGTCGCGGCCTCGCCGGGAAGACCGGGGCAATGATGTATTATTTGTCCATGAGCAGCTAATTTATGGTATACCAGCGAACGTATGAAAAAGATGCATGAGGACAATCTCATCCTGACCGGCTGGGGCTGGAAGGAGTATGCCGTCTCCGCCGCCGTGACGCTGAGGGCGTTGAACGGGCGGGCGGACGTTATGGGCATGAGCAAGCGGCGGCTTCCGGAGTTCCTTGAAGCCGAAGGACGAGGCTGGAAGCACATATACCTCATTGGCCTGTCGCTCGGCGGAGACGAGGAGCGGCTTGCGGCGGCGTTGAAGTCCATGCGCGGAACAATGGTGACATGGGTGAGCGCGCTGCCTATGAGCGACGAACAGGAGCGCCTGATTGCGCCGCTCCTCGATGTGCGGAAGGTGGACGGCGAACTGTTCAACGGCTCTCTCGTGAAGGCGGTTGGTCATGTGTTCGATGTCGATGTCGCCGACGTCCTGCCGTATGCAGTCGAGGGCGGCAAGGTTCCGAAG
>JAFPNP010000100.1 GCA_017411125.1 Kiritimatiellia bacterium | reverse complement strand
CGTCATGTGGATCGTGCGGTCCGTCTCCATCGAAGTTGTTCCCGAACGCGTCACCGCAAAAAAGTTGCCGTCTGAAATCGTGATCTTCCCGTTCGCAACCGTGGTCGGCTGTCCGAGCGAGCTGGCCTCGCCGACGTTGGCGATCGTCATGTAGTAGAGGTTGCCGGCGGAGAGGGTCGTCGTGCCGTCGTAGGTGTTGGCGGCGTTGAGGAGCTTGAGGTTGCCCGCTCCCGACTTCGTGAGGTTGCCCGTGCCGGAGACGACGCCGTTGAGCGTGACCGTCTTGCCGCTCGCCACGGAGATGGTGAGGTTGCCGGGCAGGACGACATCCCCGTCGAACGTGACGTTCCCGTTAAACGTCGCCGTGTCGCCGGCGGCCGGCGCGGTGCCGCCCCAGTTCGCGCCGTCGCTCCACGTCGTGCCGTCGCCCGCCCCCGACCACGTGGCCGCCCGCGCAACGGATGGACCCAACACGGCAGCAATCGCCGCCATCACCACCATCAGCGTTTTCTTCATGGCATAGTCTCTCTTAACCTAAAAATCGCAGTTGAAGTCAATAGTGCATCTGCCCGTCAGCCAAAGTTGGCGGGTTGAAATGGCTATGGTGGCGTTGGATTGCCGGTTCAGGTGAGCGGCATGGTCATCTGGCCGCCGATGTCGGGGGGAAACAACCGCCGAATCGTGCCGTATTTGCGGAATGCGTGTGCGATTATGCGCTGGCGACGTTCTTCGACGCTCAACTGCGACGCAGCTGAGATACTGGACAGGAAAGCGCTGATGGCGCGGTAGATTTCACGGGCCTTTTCGCACGTGGCGGTGTAGATCGTGACAATCCCCTGCCGCGCATGGCGCGACAGCCTCGCGACGCATGACTGGAGGAGCGGACGGGAAGTGGCGGCCTCATGGTGCATGCCGTCGTCGCCGAGGCGCGTGAACACGTTCCAGAGGTTCGCCGCGATCACGGCCATCCCCGCGAAGAGCGCGGTCTGTTTCAGCGAATGCGCCGTGAAGCCGCTCCATCCCCACTGGTTCTTCATCTCGTCGAAGACGTTCTCGCAGTCGCCGCGCTCTCGGTAGAGCGGCAGGACGTCCCGCGCGTCCATGTCGAGGTCCGTGACGAGCGCGTACCACTCGTAGCCGTCGGCGTAGTCTTCGTCCCCGGCCTCCACCAGCTCGAGGCCGGGGATGTCCAGCTGCGTGAACTTCCTTTGCGGCGGGGCCTTCTTCCTCTTCGGCATCTTCTCCGCCGGGCGCCGCGCAAACACCATCCTCCGGGCCTTCTCCCATGAATCGAGCCTGACGTCCCGCTCCGCGCACTGCCACCCGTCGGACGAGTCGCGCCACGCGCCGGCGTCTGAAAGCAGCCCGCGGAAGGCCCTGCGCACGGCCTTCGACCGCTTCGTCTTGAACAGGTACCGCACGTCCGCCCCCTCGCAGTCCCCTATCACCGACTCGTTCCCGAACGACACGTCGCCCCTGACGAGGCGGGGCTTCTTCACGGCCGAGACGAACTCGAGGTATTCCGCCAGCATGGAGCGCGAATGCGTCCCCGACGTCTCGTTCCCGGGATGCACCACGACCGCGAGCGTCAGCCTGAGCTTCGCGATGCACAGCGTGTGGTAGCAGTGCGACGGGCGTCCGGGCTTCTGCGGGTTGTAGCCGAACTCCGCCCCCTCCTGGTGCCCGTAGAGGGGCTTCACCGTCGGATCGAGGTCCGCGACGTAGTCCTCCGCCACCACGTCCTGCAGGAGACGCAGGTTCTCGCGCCAGACCCACGGCAGGGCCTTGCCGTCCGGGATGGACGCGAAGTTGCGCCGCACGGAGTCGCACGACATGAACCGCCCGACGCCGAACAGCTCCGCCGTCGCCGTGTCGCCGTGGAGGCGGTCGAAGTGCCGGAACCGCGTCGCCCCGTTGACCATCGACACCATCACCGTGGCGATCAGGTCTCGGACCTCGGGCGCGTTGTTGCTCGTCAGCCTCATCGGGCATGTCTCGACAAGCCGGTCGAAGAAGCCTCCGGCCTTCGCGAACTGGCTCAGCAGCGCGGCGTGCGCGTTCACGCTCATCTGCGTCTCGTCGTCCCACTTCAGGGCGTAGTCGCCTCCGAGCGTTTCGATTTTCTGCGCACCTGCGGCCTGTTTTGTGCTATACTTTCCCATGTCGTTCGTTCTTCCTTTCTTCTTGGTCGCTGAAAGTATAGCACGAACGACTTTTCTTTTCACCCACATGGTGAAAGCCGCAGACGCATCATCCCACTGAAAACAAAGGCCATAATCACAATTGCGGCCTTTCAACTGCGACGCTTAGGTTTAAGGCAGGGGCGAACGCCGCGCCGCTCATTCCTAAGAATGACAAGCTGACGGTCACCGTGAATTCCAACGGCGGCATTATCGACACAAACGGCAAGTCCGTGACGATTCCGGCGAACATCACGGCGGCGGGCGGCGCGGCATCCGGCGATTTGAAGGTGACTGGCAGCGGCACAGTGACGTTTACCGGTTCGCTTGCCTTCGGAGGGGCGTTAGACAGGAGCCCCGAAACGTCGCTGAAGCTCTCCAGCAATGCCGCCTCGTCGCTGTTCGGCTCGAACGGAGGGGGATTGAGGCTTGCCTCCGACGCGGCAGCCGGAACCGTT
>JAFPNP010000099.1 GCA_017411125.1 Kiritimatiellia bacterium | reverse complement strand
TGTCAGGTGCGTTGTTTGAGTATGCCGTCGTGCATATTCGCCTGCGCCGAAGGCGTCAGGTTGCCCGAAGGAGCGTAGCGACTGCGCCGCATTCCGTCGCGCCGACGCAACAAGTGCCTCGCGGACATGTTCGAGCGACTTCGAGGCGCGGAAATGTGTCAACAGGGACCGATCAGGGCACTAGCATCCCTCGCATGCAGCACCTTGTGGAGACAGACCCTTCATGCCGTTCCCTTTCTTTGGGCATGGACGCGGCTCCGTTTGGCCGCTAAAAATGAAAGCGGAGACATCCAGAAGCACGACGCGCCTAGTACCGCCGATCATCGCGTTCAACGCGATCGTCTTTCCGTCGCGCGACCAGGCCGGATGCGGGTCGCAGCGCAGTTCGCCGTTCCGGTGAGCCTCGTCGGTGACCGTGCAGACTCGCGCAATCTCGGTCTCCTCGAGCGTCTGGAGATCTATGAGGCGGATCGGAACCGTGCCGTCGGGATAGGCCACCCGCTCCCCAAGGTAGGCGTCCGTCACCAGATAGTGTCCGTCCGGACTCACGCTGGGATGGCCGGAACCGGGACGATCCCCGCAGAAGAGTTTCGGCGGATTCCCGAAGACGTCAAACGCCTTGATGCGCAGGCGACGGTCGTCGCCCATCAGGTTCATCGTGACCCGGCGCGAGTCGGGATGGAAATTCAGGTGGTGTCCGCCGCGCGCCCACTCCCTCCAGGGCAGCGCGAGGTGCGGTTCGCTTCCGTCCCGCCGGCAGCTGAACACCATTCGCCGCCAGCGCGACTTCCCCGTCCCCGGCTGCGCGTCGTTGAGTGCCTGCACGACGACGAACAGGAGCCATTCGCCGTCCGGGCTCCACTTCACCTGGAATCCGTAGCTTCCGGCGCCGTCAAGCTCGCGCCGCGCCTCCGCCGCCATCGTCTCGCGGCAGAACGCGGCGATGGACTTCAGCAGACGCCGCTCGCCAGTCTCGAGGTCGATGACAAACAGGCCGTCGTCCTCCGGCTCGGGTCCGTTCGTCGGCATGACGGACTCCGGCACGGCCGCGCCGTAGCCGTAGAAGTTCATGCGGCGCACGGTCAGGAGATTGTAGCCAGCCGCCTGCCGCCCGTCCGGCGAAATGCAGAACGCGCCGCCGGGATACGTGCGCCGCGCACCCGTGGCGGGGTCAAGCCGCACAAGGAACGGCTTCCACTCGCCGGGGCGCATGTCGTTGAAGTAGAGTTCCGAATCGTCCCGTCCCCACATGACGCATGCGCCGATCTGATGTTCCCATGCACACGTCTTGGCGACCGTGCGTTCCTTCCGCGTCTCGAGATCGACAAGCACGACCTCTGCCGCGTCGCCGGGCTGCGCCCGCCGGTCCTCGTACGGGATGCGAAGAAGCGCAACGATGCGTCCGCTCGGCGAGATTGGACTCTTGTCGAAGAAATGGTGCATCGTGCGTCCCTCGCCGGGCGTCACGATGCGAGCCGGGACGCGAGCCTCGAATGCAAAGGCGGCGAACGTCAGAATCGCCGCGCATGCTGTAGCTTTTACTTTCATCGATCGATCACACTCCTTGACCTTCTTTGCGTAGAGTTTGAAGTGGGATGCCGTCAAGGTAGAGAGGGTCTGACCCCATTGGTGGAGTAAGAGTGGTGGAGTAGTGTCATGCAAGTGCCTTTCTGCCCTTCGGCGTGAGTTTGTAGGCCTGACGCGGGGAGTGGAGACTCGCCACATCCACCGGTTCTATGAGGCCGACATCCTTCAGCGGCGTGATGTACCGAGCCGTAAAATAGTTAGAGCTGGCGATCCCAAGCGTCTCCCTGACCTCTGCCGGGCGCTTGGGGCCATCGGAAAGAATCACGAGTATGTCATGTGCAACCCTGCGACTGCCACGATCCAGGAGTCGTGGCACCCTATTGGGCAAGGCGTCGTCCGCCGCCTCCCAACGCCGCATCCTGATGGACTCAAGCCGATCGGCAGAGACAGACAGCCTGTTTCCGCCGTGGCTGCCAGAAGCCGCCATTGCCTCCGGATCGTCCTCCAGTTCCTTGAGCGCCAAGCCGATAGAAATCACATGAAGTTCCTTCGCGCGATGCCAGTCGACGGGCGCAAAGGTGTAGATGAACCTGTAGCCCTCCTGGCACCGCACGTCTCCGGCACAGGCCGCGGCAAAACCGCACCACCTGTACTGGTCCGGCCACTTTGCCAGTCCCGCCTTGACGGGGTTCCTGTCAATGTACCCCGCCACCTTCATCAGCTCCGCTTTCTCGTCGGGCATCACCATCCGGGCGCGGAATCGTGATTCCCACATGGTGCCTGCGTGCCGACGTCGGGCGTTGAACGACTGGCTGCTCGACTGCTTGAGCGTCTTCATGAACTCGCTCGCGTTCCACATCCGCCTCGTGAACCGCGCCAGAAAGGCCCTGCGCCGTTCGGTGTCGCCACTGCGGGCAAGTGCCGCCCACGTCCTTTCGAAATCCGCAAGCCTCTCCCCGAAGTAGAGCGTCCTCACCCTCGCCAGCACCTCTTCCTCGGCCAGCTCCCGCGGCGGCGGGACATATGCGAGGATGTGGAAGTGGTTGCACATGACGCAGTACGCCAGCACCTCGACGCACGAGAAATACGCAACGCGCCACATCCGTGCGACAAAACCGGTACGTTCCTCCTCGCCGAAGTAGAATGCGCGGTTCGCGATCCGGCTGATCAG
>JAFPNP010000098.1 GCA_017411125.1 Kiritimatiellia bacterium | reverse complement strand
TGTTTTCGACGGCGCGCCGGACGATCCCCGCAGCGTCGGTACATGTGACATGTTCGAGAAAGCCTTGCGCTATTTCGCTTCTAGGAGCGTAGACGTGGTCGTGGTCGCCGGCGACATGGCCGACAGCGGCCTCGTTTCGGAACTTAAGATGGTTGGCGACACGTGGCGCAAGGTGTTTCCTGACGGGAAGCGTCCCGACGGCGGGAAGGTGGAGAAGGTGTTCGTCTACGGTAACCATGATGTCGGTGGATGGCTCTGGACTAAAAATGCGAAGCGGGCGATGGCGGAAGGGGCGGAGGCCATCGGGAAGGGCGGCAACATCGCAAAAAGCTGGAAAGAGGCGTTCGACGAAGATTACGCTCCCATGTACATAAAGGACGTCAAGGGCTACAAGTTCGTGGGCGTCCATTATGACGAGTTCGACAAAAAAGGCGCGGTCGCCGCGTTCCTGAATGGACACAGGAAGGAACTTGAGGGAACTAAACCGTTTTTCTACACGCAGCACTACCATCCGAAGGGCACTTGCTCCGCACCATGGACTTGGGGACAGGACAGCGGCGAAGCCACTCGCGCCTTGGCCGCGTTTCCAAATGCCGTTTCTTTTTCCGGGCACTCCCACACCCCGCTCACGGACGACCGCACGCTCTGGCGAGGCGCGTTCACCAGCGTGGGCACGGCGTCCCTTAGGTATCTCATTCCGTTCGGCGGACGCGAGAATTCTCGCATATTCGGCGCGAAGGACGCCAGAACGCAACAGATGCCGCCGCTTGCCTGCAGGGATGGACACCATGGACAGATCATGATCGTGTATGACGACAGGCTTGTTCTCGAACGATATGATTTCAAGAACGGCCTTCCGGTCGGGCCGGACTGGGTTGTGCCGCTTCCGGCGGAGGCGGAGACGTTCGCCCGGCGGGCGGCAAAATTCTCCGCACCACAGTTTGCCGCCGGCGCGAAGGTGAAGGTGGAGCGGATCGACGGAGAGGACAGGTGCCGCAAAAAGACGAAACAGGTCGCGGTCTCATTCCCCACGGTGCGCGGCCTTGACGGCGGCGAACGGGCGTTCGACTACGAAGTGCGCGTCGAGGCGCGAGAGGTCGACCGCGACAAGACGTGGATGACGAAGCGAGTGTATTCGCCGCATTTCTACTGGGCGCCGGAACGCGACGACGAGACTACCACGTGCCTGTTCGCGGTTTCGGAACTGCCGCGGCCCAACGGAAAACTGGCGCCGGAGCGCGGCACCGAATACCGTTTTGCGGTGCGCCCGGCGAATTCCTTTGGACGGCACGGAGCGGCTATCTTCTCGGATGTGTTCCGGGACTGACGCGGCGTCTGGAGCCGGCGCGGAGCAGAAAGCGCGCGTGCGCGAGGAAGGGCGGCACCGTCGCGACGCATGCCAGCACGTCCGACGCGGGCATCGCCAGCCATATTGCCGTCGCGGGGGCGCAGATTCCCGTGGCGTTCGCGATGTACGGCAGGAGCCAAATGCATGGTATAAGGCAGATTACCTGTCGCAGCAGTGACAGGACTATTGCCGTCCGCGGTCTGCCTATGGATTGGAAGTATGTCGTGGCCACCACGTTCAGACCGATGCACCACAGCATGCAGTTTGAAACGCGCAGATCCCCGGCCGCCATTTGCACAAAGCCCGAATCCTCTCCGTTCGAAAACAGCCGCACTATCGCGCTGGCGCCAGTTACTTGTGCCAGCGCCGCGAAAGCCGCGACCGCCGTCGAGACCCATAGCCCGACGATCAGCGCCTGCCGCACCCGTCCGTAGTTTCGCGCTCCCCAGTTGTAGCCCATGACGGGGGCGAGCCCTTGCTGCACGCCCATCAGAGGCATGACGAAAAACATCGTCACCATTTGGAAGATGCCGAGCGAGGCGAGCTGGGCCGTGGCGGACGTTTTGTCTGCCGACCAATGCGCGAACGCGAGTTGGAGCGAGACGTTCACGAGACTTCCCGAGACCTGCTGCAGCGCGGGCGCGAGGCCGATGCCGCACGCTTTTGCAAGAATGTTCCCGTGGAAGCCGATCCGCCGCCACCGCAGACGCACGACACTGCGTCCCGGCCTGTAGTGCCACAGCGCCAGTGCGCACGAACACGCCATAGCAATGTTCGTGGCCCATGCGGCGCCGGCGACGCCCATGTCGAGGACGAAAATGAAAACCGGATCCAGCACGAGGTTCATTCCGAATCCGACGATCATGCACATCATGGACTGCACGACCGCGCCTTCGCTGCGCATCGCGGCGGACAATCCGAACGCAAGGTGGGAAAACAGATGAGAGAACAGTACGATGCGAAGGTACGTCTTCGCCATTTCGAGCGCTCCCTCGGTCACGGCCGTTCCGCCGGACCACCGAAGCACGGGATCGAGGAACGCGAACACAAGCGGAGGCAGCGTGACGAAAAACAGCAGCTTGAGCGCTACCAGTTCTCCGAGCGCCTTTTCGCAAGACGCGCGGTCGCCCTCGCCGAGTTTGATGGAGAGCACCGCAGAATGCCCGACGCCCGCGAACACGCCGAATGCGCCGAACGCCATCATGACGGGGAACACGAGCGTAAGCCCCGCCATCGCGTCCTGCCCGCATCCCTGGCCGATATATATTCTGTCTACTATCGAGTAGAGCGCGCTCAAGGTCATGGAGACCAGCGCGGGCCATGAAAACTTCAAGAGGAGGCCGCCGAGAGGGGCCTCCTCGAGCATTTTCAGTCTTTCGGCAGGTTTCATGCAGCGGGAGTGCATGACCCCGTCAGTAGACGATCGCCACCTTGTCGCCTAGAAGCGAGCGTATGCGTTCGGTCTCTTCGGACGAGATGCGGCAGTCCGCCAGATTGAGCATGGCGAGCCGGCGCAATCCGGATAGGTCGGACGGAAGCCGCGTCACGGGGTTGCCTTTCAGGGAGAGGAACTTCAGTTTCGTCATTTTCGCGCCTAGCCAGTCCGGCACTTCCGTGATCGCGTTGTCGTCCAGCGCGAGCGATTCAAGTTCCGTCCACTCCTGTATCACGGACGGCACGGAGGTGAATAGGTTGCGCTGCAGGTAGATTCGCCGCATGTCCTTCAGCGCGGCCAGCGACGCCGGAAGTTCGCGCAGCTTGTTTTCGTTGAGTCGGAGCCAGCGGAGCGAGACGACGCGGGAAAGCGCTTCCGGCGCCGCCGCCAGCATGTTCCCGTCCAGATTGAGGTACGTGAGCGCCGGCAGTTGCGCGATGCCGGACGGAATTTCCGCAAGTTTGTTCCGGGCGAGCCAGAGGCTTCCAAGCCCCTTGAACGACCATACGCTTTCCGGGACTTTGGCAAGACCCAGTTCGGAGAGGTCGAGCTGTTTCAGCGCCGAGGCGGAAAGCCCTTTGAGTTCGTCGTCGCCCACCGGCTTTTGCGAGCCGCGCAGGAGCAGACGCACGACCTCGGTCCGGTTTGTCGCCGCGAGCGCGTCGAGCGAAGTGACCGTGAGCGCGTCGGCCGGGCGGCTGTGGTTTTCGAAGCAGCCGGCGAGCGCGAGGCACGCCGCCGCGATGTGGATGCAATGTTTCATGGCGGGTATTATATCAAACTTTCCGAATGGCTGCGCATAAACGTTTTCACTTCACGCGGATGCGGCGTGCTGACGTGCGGGCGCGGACGGCGGGGTCGTACATCGCCTCCACGGAAATGCCGGGGTGGACGAAATCGCCGTTGCTCACGACGCGCACCGCGTAGTAGGAGGGCGCGATACAGTAGCTGTTGTCAAAGCGGCTGGAGAACAGGAGCATCCTGTCGTCGCGCATTTCGCGCCGCATTTCCCAGTGCGTGTCTTTTTTGCCGGCGATCCACGGGAAGCGCGAATCGTCGATACGGGTCGAGTCGGGTTCGAAACAAGCGGGCAGCAAATCCTCCACGACCAGATCGGAATAGACGCATTCCCATTTGGTGCCGATATCGATTTTTACTATCAGCAAGTCGCCGCGCGAAAGGTTGTCCAGGTCTGCCGGCTTCCCGTCGGGAAGGAGGTAGTTCCGTTCGATTTCGATTCCGTCGGCCAGTGGCGGGAGGTTCGCGGCGTCCGGCAGCGCAAGGCAGGCGGCCGTGACGTATGCAAGGCCCTTGCCCGTGTTCGCGAGCGTTATGTCGCCGCCGCCGCGCATTTCGCGTACTTTCTTTGTGGAAAGCGTTTCTTCCTTGCCGTCAGCGACCATCTTTACGACGGCCTCCCCTGCGGCGGCGTGTGCGCGGTACCACGTGCCGAGCGCCAGCAGCGCGTGCGCGTTGCTCTCGGTCGTGCCCCAGTGCGCGCTTACCGTCTCGCGCTGTTTGGTGAGGTACAATGCGAATCCGGGAAGCCTGGCGTCTTTGGGGTCGATGTCCATCAACGCGAGCAGCGCGAACGAAGCAGATTTCACGTCTTCCACGGGCAGCACCGACGTAAGCTCCACCGCGCGGGCCCGGTCGCCGGAGCGCACGAACGCGCGAGCGAGCCGGGCGCGATCGAGGGTGGACAGCTTGTCGCGGCGGTCGAACCAGTGCAGCTGCCGGTCCAGATCCGGCGCGCGCGCAAGCGCGAGGTTGTGGCAGGCGTAGACGCTCGTGGTTGCATTCGTGGACATTGCCCACTTGCGCATGAAACCTTTTACGCGTTCAAGCGGTTTGGAGGGGACCTTGAACCCGGCCGTCTCCGCCTCTACGAGGAACTGCGCCGCCCACAGAGAGACCGATCGATCCCACGGCGGGTCGTCGCAATCGGGCCACATCGAGAAGTCGTTGGAATGGATCATCGACAGGACGCGCCTGATTCCCGCGTCCACGGTCCTTTGCGAATCTGCGGCGACAGAGGTCTCCGCCGTCGGCAGCAGGTTGAGCACGCCGCCTGCCGCAACGAGCGGGAACACGCGCGAGACTGTCTGCTCAAGGCATCCGTAGGGATAGGACGAAAGATATTCGAACGCGGACGCCAGTTCGCCGATGGCGCTGGACGATACGGAGAACGTGCGGTGCGCGACTTCCGGCATGACTTCCGCCGTGTTCTTGAAGGTGTGCGATTCGCCTGCGGCGAGGCACACCGTCTGCGCTGTCTTCACCCACGCGGCCGCGGGACGCACCGGCAGGTCGATGACGACTTCGTGCCGTTCGCCGAGTCCCTCGGATACGAACACGAGGCGTCCTTCGCCCGGAACGTTTGCCGCGATCGGTATGGCAAGCGTTTCCGACGCGCCGTCGGCAAGTTCTACCTTGCCGTCGGCGACTGCGCGGGGCGCGAGCGCCGTAGCGCCGTCTACGCGCAGGGAATAGGACGCTGTGCCGTTCTTGCCGCTGCGGTTCGAGAGCATGAGCGTCGCGTTGAACTTGTCGCCCGGAGCGGCGAAGCGCGGCGCGTCCGCCTGCATTACGAGGTTGGGCGCTACTTTCTTCTGCACCGAGCCGGCGCCAGTCGCGCGCGAGTTGTAGGCGACTGCCGTCACGCGCACCTCGCCCGCGAACTCCGGCAGTTTGAACGGAACGTCTGCCTTCCCGTCTTTGAGCGGAACGTTGAGCGTCCATCTGCTCAGCGGCTTGAAGCGGCGGCTTGGAACGGGGCTGATGCGGCGGAAAAGATCTCCGTCCGCGCCGCCGCCGGTCTTTACGCCGGAACGTTTCAGTTCGTCGCCTACTATCGGCAGAAGGTCGTTGAAGATGTCGTAGAGAGGATGGCGCCCGTTGCGCGTTGCGCCGAACCAGCCAGCCGGGTCTGGAGTTTTCTCGTCCGTGAGGATGTTTATTCCTTCGTCGACAACGGTGACGGCGGCGAAATCGCCCTTGACGCCGTCCAGTCCGAGGGCGGACACGTGCGCGACGAGGTCGCTTCCGCCGCCGGCTGCGTTGTGCCGCACGTCCGCCGTCACGCGCACGTCGAGCGCGCTGTCGCGCGTGGCGGCCTTGAGGGCGGTGACGCCCCACGCGCGGTTCACCGTGTGGCGCTGCGACGGCTTGGCGGCCTGCACCACGCTGATTGCAACGTCCACTCCGGGCGCCCAGTCCGCCGTGACAGGCTCGAGCGCGATTTCCGACGTGGCGTTAGTGAGCGAGACTATTTGCGAATAGACTAGATCCTCTTGCATCACTTCGATCCACGCGGCGCCTTTGAATGGAGACTTGACGGTGATGCGCGGCACGTCGCCGGGACGGTAGAGCGGCTTGTCCGCGACGAGAGTGACGCGAGACGGGTTTTCGAGAGGCGCGCGGATTTCGCCGTCGCCGTCCGCGTCGCCCACCCAGAAGGACGCGCCGAACGAAACGCCGTCGCCGGCGTCTTGCAGCGTCACGGCGTAGTCGCCCAGGATGGAGCGTGGGACGTCGAGCGTGGCGACGCCGTTCGATGCTACGGCTATCTCGACCGGTTCGCCCATCGGGTAGCGTATCTTGTCGCACATCCACTCGAAGTGGCCGTTGTCGTTGCGCCTTAAGCCGTAGACGTGCTCGATCCGTTCGAAGCGGGCTTTTAGCGTGCGTGTGCCGGTGCGGGCCGTGCCGTCGGGGTTGACGAGCGCCACGCGGCAGGGCTGCGGCCGCGTATCGCGACGGAACGTGTTTGGCATTTCCACGCCTATGTAATAAGGATAGAAGTGCAAGATGGCCGTCGTGCGGGCGCTTGCGGGGCGTCCGCCGTTCTCGAACACCGTTCCCCGCGCCGTCATCTTCACTGCCGCGCGAGGTCGGCTGCGCTCCGGCATGGCGGCCGTGAACACTGCTCGTCCCGCTTCGTCGAGCGGCCTTTTGCCCAGGACGTTGAAGTTCGGCGAGAGCTTGCGTTCCGCGTCTCCGAAACGGAACTTCTCCCATCCCTTCGGTGCGAACGGCGCATCCTCGAACATCACGGCGCCCTCTGCCGGGAATCCTTTCGCCGGCCCTCCGAAAAGGTGTTCGGACGATACCGTGAACGATATGTTCGTGGCGGATATCCCGTCGGGAGCTTCGACCTTGACGCGGATCTGCGGCGGCACGAATTCCTCTATCTTGATGTGCCGAGAACCGAGGCGAAATCCTTTTTCGCCCGGCGTGTGCGCCTCCACCGTCCACCATCCGCTCTTCTGGTCGTCGGTTACGGCGAAGGCGTCCACGGCAAGCGCTCCCTGCCTGTCCGGGACTTTCGTTTCCGAGGCGAATGTTTTTCCGTCCGGGTCGATGAGCTTCAATGTGACCGGGAACGGGGTCGGAGCGTTGCCCTTTGCGTCGCGAAGCAGGGCGTGGACTAGGATTTTCTCGTTGTGGCGGTAGATTCCGCGGTCCGTCCACACGAACGCTTCGGACCTGCCGTTCGCCACGTAGTTGCGGCGCTTTCCCCGTTCGATAGTCTCGTCCAGGCATTTCGAGAGCGCGAGGAACGACATGTCGCTGCCGTTCCTGTTCGAGGCGACGACGGCGAACTTGTCCGCATTTGCGTCAACTTCGCAGCTGCACCATCCGTCGGAATCGGTGATGCCCTCGCCCACCCTGACGTTGTTCGCGCCGTACACCGTGACGAGCAGGTCCTTCATCGGCGTGCCTTTGGCGAGAGACGTGGCCCAGACGTACACGCATCCGCGCGTTTCGCGCACGGAGAGGCCTATGTCCGTGAGGCACACCAGCCGGTAGCATGGGTATTGTCTGTCGCCGCGCACGGAGACCAGGTACACGCCGTTTGCGGAAACGCCCTCCTCGTCGCGTATGTCGATAGCCGTTGAGACCTTCTCGTTCTCGCTTGCCCGTATTTTGAATTCTTTTTTCACCGGCGCTCCGGAGATATCCTTCGTGTCGTCCGAATCGCCTCCGCCGCCGTAATAACTTCTGTAGCGGTCTTCTTCCCGTGCGAGCAGCTGGACGATATTGCCGCGCGGCACCGGGCGGATCTCGCAGACGATGTTGGTCACGTTCACGGAGTTGACCATGATCGCGCGGCGGCCCGTCGACGGCAGGTAGCGTCCGCTGGAGGCGAAGTCCATGGACTGGGGAAGGTCGCCCGTGGTGAACGAACGGCGGAATTCGTTTTTCAGCTTGCCGTGGAACGTTGGCATCCCGGCCTTGATGATTACCTGGTACTTCGTGCGGGGCTTGAAATCGGCCTCGATGCGCACTTTGTCGCCCCAGGAGTCGGCCGTCGCCGGGCCGGGATTGGGCTTGATGACGACGTATTCCATGAAGGATGTCATGTCCGGCGGATGGTTGATGCCAATGTCGAACGATTTTACGCCGTTCACCGTGAATCCGGTTATCTCTGGTTCTCTCAGCGCCAACGGTATCGGCGCCGGCTCTAGCTTTGGCTTCGGCTTTTGCGTTTCTTGCGCTTGTTTTGCGGCGTTGGTCGCGCTAGCCGTGCCGGCTGCCGCGGCGTTGGTCGTGCTTGCCGCAGGCATGTGCGTGGCCGTTGCGGCGCACGTGACCGCCGTTGCGTCATTCGTAGGCGTGGAGGTTTTCGCTGCCGGAACGACGTTGGTTTCTTTCGCGTCGCCGCAGCCGTTCATCGCCAAGGCAAGCAGCATTGCCGATGCGATTCGTGCGAGGTTTTTCGTCTTCGAAGTGTTCATGGCATTTAGAATTCCTTTCAGGGTTGAGAATCACGATGATGCGCCCGGAACGTTTCCGAGGCGTTCGCCCGAATAGCGGCCGCTGCGGATCGGCCTCCACCACCATTCGTTCTCCAGGTACCACTGGACGGTCTTGCGGATTCCGGTCTCGAAGTTCTCGCGCGGCTTCCATCCGAGTTCCGTCATCAGCTTGGAGGGATCGATGGCGTAGCGCAGGTCGTGCCCGGGCCTGTCGGCCACGAATGCGATGAGCGAATCGTACCTGGAGCCGTCCGCCCGCGGCTTGAGTTCGTCCAGTATCGAACACACCGTCCTCACCACTTCGAGGTTGGTCCGCTCGTTGCGTCCGCCGACGTTGTACGTCGCGCCCGGCTCGCCTTTTTCGTTCACCAGCAGCAGGGCGCGCGCATGGTCTTCGACGTAAAGCCAGTCGCGGACGTTCGCCCCCTTGCCGTAGACCGGCAGGGGCTTGCCGTC
>JAFPNP010000097.1 GCA_017411125.1 Kiritimatiellia bacterium | reverse complement strand
CTTGAAATACTTCATCGTGGGCCAGTCCGCGCGCGCCTCATCCATGGCGTCGTAGGAGTACTGCCAGTCGCAGATGATGACGTCTTTCGGAAGCGTGTCCGCCAGCGTGGCCGTCTCTTTCGACCCGCAGTGGACGAAGCCCTTCCAGCGCGGATCGCCGCGCCGGAGGAGCATGTCGTGCCCCGTTATGTGGCGGCACACGAGCTCCGCGTTCGGCGTCTTCCGGCATTCGGGGCACGTCTGGTGCTGCGCCTCGTCGCATCCAAGATGGAAGTACGGAGGATTGCCGAAAGCCTCGTACATCTCGGCGATAAGTTCGCGCAGCACGCGCTGCGTCTCGGGATTGGAAAGGCACCAATTCCATCCGCCCGGCTCGAACAGCGGCTCGTATTCAGGATTCAGGTCCAGCGCGCTGTGCTTCAGCGTGCAGCCGCGGGCGGAGGTGGCGTGCCCGTAGCAGTTTATCTGCGGTATGAGCGTTATGCCAAGGTCTTTTCCCACCGCGACGAGCCGCTTCAACTCGGACTTCGTCATGTTCGCCTGCGGCCAGGGCCACCAGGGATGCTTCTCGCTGCGGAACATGCCCCATGGCTCGATGATGGCATGGTTAAACTTCAGCAGCGCGGCGAGGCGTATCGCGCGCTCGATCTGCTGCGGACGCACCTCCGGAAACCAGCACAGATGCACCGCCCTGAACGCCAGATGCGGCGCGTCCGAAATCTCCAGCGTCGGAAGAAGCATCCCCTCCGTCCGCATCGTGCCGCGCTTTGCGATGGCGAGCTGCCTCAGCGTGTACGACGCCCACCGCACGCCGGCCAGAGCGTTCGCGGCGATCTTCACGCCGTTCGTGCCGACGGACGCGGCATACGCCTCGTCGCCCTTCTGGACGGCAAGCCCGGTCTTGCCGGACCGCACCTTCGGAGCGTGGCCGGCACCGAACAGGTCGTACCACTTCCTTCCGTCGTACCATTGGTTCAAATGGTCGCGCAGCCACTTCCCGGCGGATTCGTCGGGACATTCCAGCACGACCGTCGTCGTCTCGTCGAACGGGACGTATGCGTCGGTATCGTACTTGAACGTCTGCCTGGAGGCGCTCGCGGCGCTCGCGGAAAATGCCAGCCCGCCCGCAAGGACGAGACACGCGACGCAATGCAGTCTGCTCATCTTCGTTTTCCCTTTTACCTTAATTATAGACAGGCAGGGCGCGTGTCCCCACGCGCCGCAACGGTCACACCTGGATGAATCCACCGCCCGCCGGAATCGCCTCGTCGTCCTTTTTCGCCATGTTCGGAACGGCATCGCGGTAGTCCGAGATGATCGTGTGCCAGTTGTCCGCCGTATTGACGAACCGTTCGATCGCGGAATAGAACGAGGCGCCGTCCAGCACCGCCGTGTTGAGCGCGCGGCACAACCATATCACGCCGGTTTCGGCATCCAGCGATATCGTGGCGCCGGCCGTCCCGCCGAAAAGATGGTTTGCCGCAAGCAGCGTCTTGTAGAGCCCCTCCAGCCTTTCGGGCGGCGGCTCGCCGAGATCGCTCATGACAATGATCACGTCCATTTCGGGCAAACTGTCGATCGTCACTGCGATATCGTCCGCCTTGAACGACCAAGGGCCTTCGTTCCCGAACTCGATCCCAAGCCGGCCTGCAAGATCCGCTATCAATTCCTTCGTTTCCATGCGTTTGCCCTATCTTCCTTTGTACGAGGGGAATCCGTTGCGCGAAACGCAACTTGAGTGGAGCCAGGTAACGGATTCGAACCGCCGACCTGCTCATTACGAATGAGCCGCACTACCAGCTGTGCTAACCTGGCTAATGGAAAACGCCGTATATTCTACTAAATCCCTAGACGACTTGCAAGGACGTTTTTTCGCTTTTTTGCCGAGGCTGCCGCCGACAGGCTTTTGTGGTATAATCTACGCCATGCCGCACCACATACGCTACCCTTCGGAACTGCCGATATGCGCCCGCCGCGAAGAGATTCTCGCGGCGCTCCGCGCACACCGCGTGGTCGTCGTGTGCGGCGACACCGGAAGCGGCAAGACGACCCAGCTCCCCAAGATGGCGCTCGAACTTGCCCCGGACGCGGCGCGGCGCATCGCCTGCACGCAGCCGCGGCGTCTCGCCGCCGTCGCAATGGCGGAGCGCGTGGCCGAAGAACTGCAATCGCCCGTGGGCGGACTTGTCGGCTACCAGCACCGCTTCGCCCGCCGCGTTTCGCAGGATACGCTGGTGAAGTTCATGACCGACGGCGTGCTGCTGGCCGAAACGCGCGCCGATCCCCTTCTGCGCCAGTACGGCTGCATAATAGTGGACGAAGCCCACGAACGCTCCCTGAACATCGACTTCCTGCTGGGCATGCTCAAGCGCATCCTGAAGCGCCGCCGCGATCTGAAAGTCATCGTGTCCTCAGCGACGCTAGATACGGAACGATTCTCGGCGTTCTTCGACGGCGCCCCCGTGATTTCCGTGCCGGGGCGGCTCTATCCCATAGAAGTCAGATACCGTCCGCCGCCGGAGGACGAGGAACTCGACCTCCCGCGCGACATCGCTTCCGCCATATCCGAACTGCCGCCGCGCGACGACGTCCTGGTGTTCCTGCCGGGCGAACGCGACATCCGCGAAACGGCGGAACATCTTGTCCACGCGCGGCGCGGCGAGGACGACGTAATTCCGCTTCTGGCGTCCCTTCCGGCGGGCGAACAGCAGCGGGCGTTCCGCCCTTCCCCGCGCCGCCGCATCATCCTCGCCACGAACGTGGCGGAAACCTCCGTCACGATCCCGGGCGTCCGGGCCGTAGTGGACAGCGGCCTTGCGCGAATCTCGCGCTACGTCCACCGCACGCAGGTGCAGCGCCTCCAGATCGAACCCGTCTCGCAGGCCTCTGCCCGCCAGCGTGCCGGACGGTGCGGACGCATCGGGCCAGGAACGTGCATCCGCCTCTACTCGGAAGAAGACTTCAACTCACGCGACGCATACACCCCGCCCGAAATCCTGCGCTCGTCCCTTGCCGGAGTGATACTCTCCATGCTCGACCTCCGCCTCGGCGACATCGAGCGGTTTCCGTTCATAGACTCTCCCAAACCCGCCATGGTCCGCGAAGGCTTCAGGGAACTGCTGGAACTCGGCGCGGTGTGCCACGCGCCGGACGGCGGCCCGGCCTTGACGGACACCGGGCGCAAGCTTGCGCAGATCCCCGTCGAACCGCGTCTCGCCCGGATGCTCCTCGCCGCCTCCGAAAACGCCGTGCTGCCCACCGCGATTCCAGTCGTGGCGGCGCTTTCGTGCGACGATCCAAGACGCCGCCCGATCGACGCGAAGCAGCAGGCCGACCAGCAGCACGCCAAGTTCCGCGTCCCCGGCTCCGACTTCCTCGGAATGCGCAGGCTCTGGGACTGGTGGGAGAAAGAGACCGGCGGGCTGTCGCAGGCAAAGGCCAGGAAACTTTGCACGGCGAACTTTCTCTCGTATCCCAAGATGCGCGAATGGCGCGATCTCGCCAGACAGCTGGAAAGCCTCTCCAGACGCATCGGGCTGTCGTTCGCCGAGCCGGAGGGACGGAAGGACGAGGAAACTTCCGCCGCCCTGCACAGGTCGCTGCTCGCCGGACTTCTCGGCCGCATAGGAAAGTTCGACGAGGAAGCGCGGGACTACCGCGGCGCGCACGGCCTCCGTTTCGTGGCGCATCCGTCCTCCGCCCTGAAGAAGATGTCGCCGCCGTGGGTGTTCGCGGGGGAGCTGGTAGACACCGCCCGCCTCTTCGCCCGCTCCGCCGCCGCGCTTGATCCGTCGTGGATAGAGCCCGTGGCCGGCGATCTCTGCAAACGGCATTGGCATTCGCCCGAATGGGATCCGCAGGCCGGTTTCGTGCGCGTCACGGAGCAGGTCACGCTGTACGGCCTCGTGATAGTGCCGGCGCGGCGGCGCGACCTGACACGCCTCGACCCGGCCCTCGCCCGGAAGATATTCATCCGGCGCGGGCTCGTGGACGGCGAGTTTCCGCGTCCACCCGCGCAAGTGCGCGAAAACAGCGCCCTCGTGGACGCGCTCCGCCGCCGCGCGGAAAAGGAGCGCCGCCCCGAACTGTTCGACGCGGAACGGCTTGAAGCGTATTTCGACAAAGCGGTTCCGCCGGACGTCGCGTCCGCCGACGCCCTACGCAAATGGCTCGCCCGCGCGACTCCGGCCCAGCTCGGCGCGTTCCGGCTGAAGAAAACGGACTGGTGGCCGGCGGAAGAGGCCGCCTCGCGCGACTTCCCGGACGCCATACGCATCGGCGACGTCAAAATGGCGCTATCCTACCGCAACGCGCCTGGGGAAGAGGACGACGGCGTCACATGCACGGTGCGCGCGTCACGCGCCTCCGCCCTCCGCCTCTGGCGCGCGGACTGGCTCGTGCCCGGCCTTCTTCCAGAAAAACTCACCTGCATCCTCTCCGGCCTCCCGTCGTCGTTCCGCCGGGTGCTGTCTCCGATACAGGACACCGTCGCCGGACTTCTCGCCCATCTCAAGCCCGGCTCCGAACCGCTGCTCGACGCGGTGCGCCGCACCGTATGCGAACAATGGGGATTCCGCATCCCGCCGGAAACGCTGGCGGCGGTGCGCCTCCCCGCACACCTCCGCGTGCGCTACCGCATCGTGGACGACGCGACGGGCCGCGTAGTTGCCGCGTCGCGCGACCTCGACGAAATCTTCGCCGCGCTTCCGCAAGACCGCGCCCCGGAAAAGGCGCGTTCGTCTGCGACGCCTTCGACCGCGTGGACGTTCGGCGCCATCCCCGAAAAGGCCGCCAACGGACACGCCGGATGGACGCTCGAACACTACCCCGCCCTCCAGGACGAAGGAACAGGCGTTACGCTGCGGCTCTTCGCCAACGCGGAGGATGCAGCGTCCGCGCACGCCGCCGGCGTGGCGCGGCTCTTCCTGCTCGCCCTCGGCCCGCGCGCGCGGACGCCGTTCCGGCGCGGAAAACTTCCGTTCGCTGCCGCCGCGTACCTGCGCGGCCTCGACTACTCCGACGACCGCATGGCAGACGACATTCTTTCCGGAGCGGTGCGCGAAGCGTTCGTGCGCGGCCTTCCGCCCGTCCGCGACGGCGACGAGTTCGCCAGACGCCTGGAAGAAAGGCGCACCGCGCTGAACATCGCGCAGGACGAAATCGGGCGCATCGCGGCGGAAGCCGCGGACGCGGCCGCGAAAGTGGCCGCGGCGGTCGAATCGCCGTCTTCGCGGTTTCCGCGCGAAACGGCGGATTCAGTCCAGACGCAGCTCGCGTGGCTGCTCTTCAGAGGTTTTCCCCGCGTCGTCCCGCTTGCGCGGCTGCGGCACTACGCCCGCTATCTCAAGGGCGCGGCGATCCGCCTCGACCGCGCCCGCGTGAATCCGTCCGGAGACCTCGCGAAAGAAAAACTCCTCGCTCCGCACTGGCTGCGCTACGCGACGGCGGTTGCAGACAAGTCCGGCAGATACGACGCCGCCGCGCTTTCGGAATACCGCTGGATGGTGGAAGAGTACCGCGTGTCGCTTTTCGCGCAGGAACTCCACACGCCGGCCCCCGTCAGCCCGAAACGCCTTGACGCGCTATGGCTCAAAGCGGATCGGAACTGACACGATCTGCGGCGGTGACGGCGCGGCGTATGCTCCATCCGGAGCGCTCAAGAAGCTGGCGGGCGTCGTCCGGCCCGGCCTTGCATATTTCCTCTACTATTCGGACCATGCGTTCGCGCAGCTTGTCGTTGGACGGCCGCAGGTTCACCATCAGGTTCTCGTATACGTTGCCGAGCCTGACCATTGAACAGGTGGAAAGCATGTTGAGAACGAGCTTGTGCGCCGTTCCGGCCTTCATGCGCGTAGAGCCGGTCACGACTTCCGCGCCGGTGTCCGTGACGATCGAAATGCCGGCGAGGACGTCGAGCGGCGAACCGGCGTTGCACGTAAGCCCCACGGTGGCGCAGCCGAGCGTCTTTGCGTATCTCAGCGCACCCAGCACGTATTCCGCGCCGCCCGACGCGCTAACGCCGACGACGCAGTCGGCCGGAGAAAGTCCCGCCGCCTTGACATCGCGCTCGCCGAACTCCGCGCTGTCCTCTTCCGGCTCCCCGGCGCGGTAAAGAGCCTCCACGCCGCCGGCCATTACGCCGAGAACCGTACCCTCCGGCACTCCAAACGTCGGGCACGCCTCCGACGCGTCCAGCACGCCAAGCCGCCCGGACGTTCCCGCGCCGACGTATATCAACCGCCCGCCGTTCCGCAACGCCTCCGTCGCGGCGTCCACGGCGCGTTCTATCGCATCTAGGCATCCATCCACCGCCTTCACGGCGTTGTGGTTTTCCGCCTGTATGACTTTCAGCATATCGGCCGTAGACATCCTGTCCAGATGCGTGGTGTTCGGATTCCGCATTTCCGTCTTAAGCATGTTTGCCTCCTTTTTCCGCGCCGTAGGCACATTCCGATGCCGTTTCAAGCACCTTTCGCGCCTTGAACCCGCCCCACACGCAAAGACGCCACGGGCGTATGTTGCGCACGACCTTTACGACGTTGCCGTCGTCGTCCAGAAACGTCGCGTCTATGGCGAAGCGCATGAAACAAGTATGGATGGAGTTGCACCTCAATATGAGAAGCCCCTCGCCGGGCGGAAGGCGGTCTTTCCACATAAGCCCTCTCAGACGCTGAAGAAAAGACTTCGCGACGCCCGACCTCACACCATTTATCGTTGCGTATTCCATAATATTGCGGGAAATAGTATCTCACAATCGGCGCAAAATTGCAACAAGAATACCGTACTTCCGCCGCCCGCCGCCCCATGGGGCGATTATAAACCCTAGGGGAGGGGAATTATGAACCCTAAGGAGGGCGATTATGAACCCTAAGGGGGGCGATTATGAACCCTAGGGGAAAGGATCGTGTGCCCATAGGGAGAAAAACGAGTCCGTACCATATAGGCATTCCCTATGGCTTGGCACAAATACTTCCGATTACCACCTAGCAACAAAAATATGAGATACTATTCGCCGTCACCCCGAAAAAGAAGGAGCAAGAGAAAATGAGCAGCAAAACATACCATATCGAAACGCTGGCGGTCCATGCCGGACAGTCCGTCCACGGCGACCCCGCCACCTACGCCCGCGCCGTGCCGATCTACCGTACGACGGCCTACAACTTCCGCGACTCCAAGCACGGCGCCGACCTCTTCGGCCTGCGCGAGCTGGGCAACATCTACGCGCGGCTGATGAACCCGACGAACGACGTGCTCGCAAAGCGCATCGCGGCCCTTGAGGGCGGCGCGGCGGCGCAGACGCTCTCAAGCGGCACGGCGGCCATCTATTTCACTATCACCAACATCGCCCGCGCCGGCGACGAAATCGTGGCGGCGAACAATCTCTACGGCGGTACGTTCAGCCAATTCGACGCAATTCTTCCGAATGCGGGGATAAAAGTGAACTTTACCCCGGTAAACGATTTCGAGGCCGTCGAAGCCGCGATCAACGAGAAGACCAGGCTTCTCTACGTCGAGTCCGTCGGCAATCCCGCCCTTGACATCGCGGACATCGAGAAGTACGCGGAAGTCGCGCACGGACACGGTCTTCCGCTCGTCGTGGACGCCACGTTCACGCCGCCGCCGCTCCTCCGCGCCCTCGACCACGGCGCCGACCTTGTCATCCACTCGCTCTCCAAGTGGATCGGCGGGCACGGCGCCGGCATCGGCGGCGTAGTCGTGGAAAAAGGCGGATTTGACTGGGCAAATCCCAAGTTTGCGCTCTACAACGAGCCGGACGCCGGGTACCACGGCCTCCGTTTCGCGCACGACCTGCCCGACGCGCTCAAGCCAATCGCGTTCTCCATCCGCCTCCTGACGGTAGGAATCCGCAACCAAGGGCCGACGCTCGCGCCGGACGCGGCGTGGATTTTCCTTCAGGGCGTCGAATCGCTGCCGCTGCGCATCGCGCGCCACAGCGAAAACGCGCTCACCGTCGCGAAGCACCTGCAGAACCATCCGAAAGTGGCGTGGGTGAAGTATCCCTCGCTCACGCAGCCCGAACTCGCAGCGAAGTACCTGCCGAACGGAGCAGGCGGCGTGGTGGTGTTCGGCGTCAAGGGCGGCGCGGAAGAGGCCCGCAAGGTCACGGACGCGGCGAACGGGGAGATATTCTCGATTCTCGCGAACGTCGGCGACGCGAAGAGCCTCATCATCCATCCAGCCTCCACCACCCACTCGCAGCTCTCCGACGAAGACCTGCGCAAGGGCGGCGTCGCGCCGGAACTGATCCGTCTCTCCATCGGCCTCGAACACATCGACGACATCACCGCCGCGCTCGACGACGCCCTGTCCGCGATCTGAGGAAACATCTTTTCCGCCTGTTCCTAGGGGCGGGTTTATTGCAAACCAACCTACAAAAACAAAAAAAAGGATTCAATCAATGAATGACATTACAGCAAACAAAATCATCCGTTTGACGCTTGCGGCGACGATCGCCGCGGCAGGCGGCGCGACGGCGGGCGTTCCGCTGAACAACCTTCAGGGCACGGGAGGCATCGCCTTCAACCCGCTCGCCTACACGGCCGGACTGCCGTGGGACGAAGACGGGGGCGACTCCACTAACGCCACGGCGAAGTCCTCTCTGGACGGAATCGTGTCGCGTCCGCAGGTCGGCACGTGGTACGTCAATCTCAACGACGCGCGCATCAACTGGTGGGCGGCGTCCGCCGCGATAACGTTCGCGGACCGCGTCGAGGTTTCCAGCGGCTACGGCTTCGTCAACGCGCACAAGTACGGCGACAAGTCGATCAACACCTACAACCTAGGCGCGAAGGTGAAGTTCCTCGACGAAAACGCGTTCGACACGTCGTGGATTCCGGCGCTCTCCGTCGGCGGCGTATACAAATACACCGATTCGCGCACCGTCGAAGCGCTCAAACTCGACGACGACGGCTTCGACGCTTACGCGGTCGCCTCTAAACTCGTCACGCAGACGCCGGTGCCGGTGCTGCTGTCGGCGGGATTGCTGCTCTCGGACGAAGTGGTGAACGGCGTCGTAGGCCACAACCACTACGACGTGGCCGCCTTCGGCAACATCGACATCCTCCCCGCCGAGAACGTCGCGATCGGCCTGGAGTACAAGCAAGGCGTGGACGCCGGCGACGGCATCCGCAACCACGACTACTGGGACGCGCACGTGGCGTGGTTCGTCACGAAGAAACTCACCCTCGTCGCGGCGTTCGCCGAGACGGGCGACAAGGACAAGTTCTACCGCAAGGGTTCCACGAAGAACCTCGGCGTAGGTTCCGGCGCGGTTTTCTCCGTGCAGTACCAGTTCTGACCGAAAAAGTGTATAATAACCCCAACCGAAAGGAAAAAACGAAATGAGCAAGACGGCAAAGAACATTCTGGAGAAAGTGGGCGGCACGCCGCTCGTGGAAATCTCCGGCAAACTCAACAAAGGCGGCGCCAAGGTGTTCGCGAAGGTCGAGTTCTTCAACCCCGGCGGCAGCGTCAAGGACCGCATCGCGCTCGCGATGGTCGAGGCGGCCGAAAAGAGCGGCGTTCTCAAGCCCGGCGCGACGATCATAGAGCCGACGAGCGGCAACACCGGCGTGGGCCTCGCGCTCGTCAGCGCCGTGAAAGGCTACCACCTCGTCCTCACAATGCCCGAGACGATGAGCATCGAACGCCGCAAGCTCGCGGCGGCATACGGCGCGGAGATCGTTCTCACGCCCGGTTCCGCCGGCATGAAGGGCGCGATCGCCAAGGCGAACGAGCTGCGCGACGCGACGCCCGGCGCGGTGATCCTCCAGCAATTCGAGAACCCGGCGAACCCCGACTTCCATTACCGCACGACAGGCCCGGAAGTGTGGGAGGCGACGGGAGGCGAAGTGGCGGCGTTCGTGGCGGGCGTCGGCACCGGCGGAACGATCACCGGCACTGGCAGGTTCCTCAAGGAGAAGAACCCGGACGTGAAGCTGTTCGCGGTCGAGCCGGACACGTCGCCGGTCCTCTCCGGCGGACAGCCCGGCCCGCACAAGATCCAGGGCATCGGCGCCGGCTTTGTGCCGAAGGTGCTGGACACCACGCTCCTGACGGAAGTGATCGCGGCGTCCGCCGAGAACGCTGGCGCGACTGCGCGCGCGGCAGCGGCGCAGGAAGGGCTGCTCGTCGGAATCTCGTCCGGCGCGGCCCTGTGGGCGGCGCTCGAACTTTCGAAGCGTCCCGAGTTCGCCGGCAAGACGATCGTAGCCCTTCTCCCAGACACGGGAGAGCGCTATCTTTCCACCTGGCTCTTCGAATAGCGGAAAAGCAAGACATTCAAAAAGGCGCGAAAACCAAGGCGTCCCGTCCGAAATCGCAACGGACGGGGCGCCTTCAAATCTCATGTCAGAATCATACCCACAGGCAACGCATTTTTTGGTATAATAAGCGGCAAGGAATTTAAGACAGATGAGAGTGAAGCAGATAGACGTCGACCGCGGCGTGGCATTTGGCGACGGCTCGCTTACGTTCATCGCGGGCCCGTGCGTGATTGAAAGCCGCAGGATGGCGATCGACCTCGCGGCGCGTCTCGTCGAGGTCGCGAACGAGCTTTCGGTGAACTACGTGTTCAAGGCGAGCTTCGACAAGGCCAACCGCACGAGCGTCGACGCTTTCCGGGGACCCGGAATCGACGTGGGGCTGGACATACTGGCGGAGATACGCGAGAGGTTCGAGGTGCCGGTGCTCACGGACGTACACGAGCCGTGGCAGTGCGCGCGCGCGGCGGAAGTCTGCGACGTGCTGCAGATTCCCGCGTTTCTTGCGCGGCAGACCGACCTCGTGGTGGCGGCGGGCGAAACCGGCGCCGTGGTGAACGTGAAGAAAGGCCAGTTCATGGCGCCGGAGGACATGGCGAACGTCATAGGCAAGATCGAGTCCACCGGGAACCGGCGCATCGTGCTGTGCGAGCGCGGCGCGAGTTTCGGGTACCGCAACCTGGTGGCGGACATGCGCTCCCTGCTCGTGATGCGGGATCTGGGCTATCCCGTGGTCTTCGACGCGACGCATTCGGTGCAGCGTCCCGGCGGTCTCGGCACCGGGTCGGGCGGCGACGGAAAGTACGCGCCGGCGCTTGCGCGGGCGGCCGTGGCGACCGGGGTGGACGGCATTTTCATGGAAACGCACGTGACGCCGAAGAAGGCGCTCTCCGACGCGGCGAACGCTATAGCTTTCAAGGACGTGAAGCCGCTGTGGAAGAAACTTCTGGCGATTCACGAAATAACAAGAGGCTGACGGACATGGCGGCGAAGGACGAAATGCGGAAAACCATTGCAGCGGCGGCGTGCGCTCTCGCGGCGTGCGCGGCGGCGGCGTTCTCCAGCGAACGCTGGCTCGCAGAACGCGCCGACGACTCCGACATGCTTCGTCTGCGCACGGCCTTCGCGGAATGCGCGAAGAAGGCCGTCGCGCCGGCGGAGAACGTCTCGATGGTGCTCGAGACCTATCCCGACGGCAAGGTGAAATCGCGCATCACGGCGGCGCGGGCGAACATATTCCCCGATTCCGGATACGTCTGGGCGGAGAAGATACGGCTGGAGCAGTTCGATGCCGGCGGCACGAACATGACCGCGAGCCTCGACGCGGAGAACTGCCTCGTGGACCGCACCACCAAGACGGGCTGGGTGGACGGCAATGCGAACATGACATACGGCGACTCGACCGTGAAAGGCCGCGGCATCTACTTTTCTCTGACGCGTGAGTTCATCAAGATATTCTCGCAGTCGGAAATAAGGACCAAGGGAGCTAAAATCAATCCAGGGAGAATGGTCAAGTGAAAATCGTTTCGTTCATAATCGCAGGCGTGGCGTGCGCGGCAGCCGCCAATGCGGCTGATTTGTCCGACCTGATGGTGCAGACGCCGGCCAACGCCAATCCGGACGACATAATGTTGCGCAAACCTGATCAAGACGGCAAAGCGAAAGCCGCTGCGGAGAAGAAGGCCGCCGAAGAGAAAGCCCGCGCAGAAGCGGAGGCGAAAGCCGCTGCGGAGAAGAAGGCCGCCGAAGAGAAAGCCCACGCAGAAGCAGAGGCGAAAGCCGCTGCGGAGAAGAAGGCCGCAGAAGAAAAGGCCCGCGCAGAAGCGGAGGCGAAAGCCGCTGCGGAGAAGAAGGCCGCCGAAGATAAAGCCCGCGCGGAGGCAGAGGCGAAAGCCGCTGCGGAAAAGAAGGCCGCAGAAGATAAAGCCCGCGCGGAGGCAGAGGCGAAAGCCGCTGCGGAGAAGAAGGCCGCCGAAGAGAAAGCCCGCGTAGAAGCGGAGGCGAAAGCCGCTGCGGAGAAGAAGGCCGCAGAAGAAAAGGCCCGTGCGGAAGCAGAGGCGAAAGCCGCTGCGGAAAAGAAAGCCGCCGAAGAGAAGGCCCGCGACAAGAAAAAGGAAGAGAAGAAAGCCGCCGCGCGCACGGGACGGGAAGCCGTCATCACGAGCGAACGCACGGACTACGACCGCAAGGAGGGCGTCATCCTCTTCGACCGCAACGTGTTCGTGGACGACGAGCAGTACAAAATGCACGCCGACCGCCTTTTCGTGTTCCTGGACGGAACGAACGACCTCAAGCGGATCGTGGCGCTGGGCAATGTCTCGATCACGAACGAGCAGCGCACGGCCACCTGTTCGCGGGCCGTGTTCACGAAGGCGGCGTCCAAGATCGTGATGTACGGCGACGAGACGTCCTACGCGAAGCTGCAGGATCCGTCGCAGCGCGGCGGAATGGTAGAGGGCAAGAAGATCACTTTCTGGCTGGACGCGGAGCAGGTGTCGGTGGAGGAGTCCGCCGTGCGCCTGCCGGGCGGCGCCCTCAAGGGGAAGGATCCCCGGAAAATGCTCGAACAGGCGAAATAGACGGAGACAGCGCAAGAGATGGACGACCCCGTTATAAAGGCCATGACCGAAATGGCGCGCGAAAGCGAGAAGGCTCCCGCCCTTGTCGCCTCCGGCCTGGTGAAGTCGTATGGCGACCGCACGGTCGTGAACGGAATGTCGATGGACGTGCGGTGCGGGGAGATCGTGGGGCTGCTCGGGCCGAACGGCGCAGGGAAGACGACGACGTTCTACATGATCGTTGGGCTCGTGCGCCCGGACGAAGGAAGCGTGACGTTCAGAGGCGAGGACGTCACCGGGCTTCCCGTATTCCTCCGCGCCCGCAAGGGGCTTGGCTACCTTGCGCAGGAGGCGAGCGTGTTCCGCAAGCTCAGCGTGTGGAACAACGTGATGGCGATCATCGAGACGCTCGACATGAAACGCGCGGACCGCAAGACGCGCTGCGAGGAACTGCTGGAGTCCCTCGACTTGATGAAAGTGGCGAAGCAGCCGGCGTACACGCTTTCCGGCGGCGAGCGGCGCAAGCTCGAAATCGCCCGCGCCCTCGTGCGCAGACCGTCCATACTCATGCTGGACGAGCCGTTCGCGGGCGTGGACCCGCTCGCGGTGCACGACATACAGGAAATAGTGCGCAACCTGCGCAACCAGGGGCTCGGCATCATAATCACGGACCACAACGTGCGCGAAACGCTCAACGTCGTCGACCGCGCCTATCTGGTGTACGACGGCCGGCTGCTCTGCGACGGCACGAGCGAGTACCTCGTGCGCGACGAGGACGCGCGCCGGCTCTACCTCGGCGAAGATTTCAGGATGTAACACGAACCAACAAACAAGGAGGACAAAAAGATGAGTATTGAAGTAACGATGCGCCACAGCGACGTGAAAATCGAGTCGCTCAAGGAGTATGCGCAGCTGCGCATGGAGAAGCTCCAGAAGGCCTTTCCGAAGGTCACGAAGGTGAACATCGTGATCGACGTGGACGTGAAAAAGCACATGTACATGGCGGAAGTCGTGGCAAACCGCCTCGGCGAGACGGCAGTGGGCGCCAAGGAATTCAGCGAGTCCGGCAAGAGCGTCATCGACGCCGCCGCCGCGCGCGCGGAACGCCAGCTGCTGAAAATGCGCGTCAAGGCGCGCAAGGGCAACGTGCGCGCCGCGCGCGCCGGTTCGCCGCGCAACTGACGCCCTGCGGAGGAAGCGATGGCGGAAACCTGCAAAGAAGCCGGAACGCGGACGTTCACCCTGCAAGACTTCGTCTACGCGGGGCGCGAACGTCTGCATCTGGACGTAGTCGTCGGCGGCGGCGGACTGGAGCGCGAAGTGCTCGAGCCAATGTGCAACCGCCCCGGCCTCGCCCTCACCGGCTTCTACGGGTGTTTCGCCTGGCGCCGGCTGCAGGTCATCGGGCAGGCCGAGCGGGCCTATCTGGAAAGCTTTCCGGCCGGCGAATCCCTCGAGCGCGTCAAGGCGCTCTTCGAGCGGGGCGCGTACTGCATAATCCTCGCCAACGGAATGAAAGTGCCTGACGGGCTCGCCGCCGCGGCGGAAGCCGCCGGCGCGGCCTTGATGCGCACGGATCTCCTCACGCGGGAATTCTTCCACCAGAGCACGTTCGTGCTGGAAACGCTGCGCGCGCCTGCGGCGCGTATGTACGCCACCACCGTGGAAGTGGCGGGGCTCGGCGTGATGATAGAAGGCGCGCCCGGCCTCGGCAAGAGCGAAACGGCCCTCGGGCTCGTGAAGCGCGGAAACGCGCTGGTGGCGGACGACTTCACCTGCATACGCAAGGACGTGGCGATAAACGCGCTCTTCGCATCCGCGAGCGAGACGACGCGCAACTACATGGAAATCCGCGGAATAGGCATCATCAACGTGCCGAAGATCTTCGGCGTGACGGCTGTGCGCGGGGAGAAGAGGCTAGACCTCGTCGTATCCCTGCGGCGCCTGGAGGACGTGGCCGGCGAACTCGACCGCTCCGGACAGGAACGCCACGTGCGCACGATCCTCGGAGTGGATGTGCCGCAGATCACGATCCCGGTCTCGGCCGGGCGCGATCTGGTGAATCTGATTGAAACCGCCGCGCAGCAGTACAAGCTGCTGGCCAGCGGCTACGACGCCGTGAAAGACCTCGACGGGCGACTTTGCGCCCGCGCCGTCGCCGGCGAACAGCACAAGGGAGAGCAAAATGGCCGATGACAAACTGACAAGGGAGTTTACGCTCAGGAACAAGTACGGGATGCACGTGCGCCCCGCCGGGCTTTTCGCCAAGGTCGCCTCGCGCTTCGACGCGGAAGTCGAGGTGGAAAAGGACGGCAACGTGGTGAGCGGCAAGTCCATCATGGCGCTCATGACGCTCGAAGCCGTGTGCGGGACGGCGCTGAAGGTGACGGCCAGCGGGCCGCAGGCCAAGGAAGCGCTCGACGAGCTGGAAGCCCTCGTGGAACGCAAGTTCGACATTCCGGACGAACAGTGAGCGACGCCGCGCACACGCACGCCATGCCGGAAAGCCCTGCGGTACAGGCTGTTTCCGTGTCCGGGCTGGCCGCATCCCGCGGTCTGGCCGCCGGGGCCGTGTTCATGTATTCGAAGAGTAGCGACATCGCCCTTCCGGAGTACGTGCTTCCCGAAGCCGGCGTGGCGGCGGAGCTTGAACGCTACCGGGCGGCCCGCGCCGAAGCGCGCCGCCAGATAGAGGAGCTGGCGGCGAAGTTCAAATCGAACGCCGACGGCATCGCGACCGACGTGCTCACGAACCATCTGCTCCTCCTCGACGACCCCGTGGCCGACTCCGCCGTCGTCCGCAGGATAGAGAAAGAACGCCTGAACGCGGAAGCCGCGATACGCCGCACGACGGACGAGTTCCGCGCCATGTTCGCGAAGATGAAGGATCCGTACCTGCGCGAACGCCAGCGGGACGTGGAGGACATAGAAAACCGCCTCATCCGCATTCTCATGGACTGCGGGGAATCGGCGTTCGACCATGTGTCTAGTCCGGTGGTCGTGATCGCGGACGACCTCACTCCGTCCGAGACCGTCACCTTCCCCCGCGACCTTATTCTCGGCTTCGCGACGAACCGCGGCTCGTCCACGTCCCACGTGGCGCTGCTCGCGCGCGCGCTCGGGATTCCGGCCGTGGTAGGGCTTGGCGACATCACGTCCAAGACGCACGCCGGCGACTTCGTGCTCGTGGACGGCACCTCCGGCGTCGTCACCATCAATCCGGACGCGCAGTCGCGCGCCATGTTCGACCGCCAGGCGAGGCGCGAACGGAGACTTCGCGCGGAGCTGGCCAGAGAGTGCGCCTCGGCGGAATCGTCCATCGCGTCCGCGGTGAGGCTGTGCGCCAACACGCAGCCCGGCGTGTCGCTCTCGAATCTCGCGTCGTCGGGCGCCCAGGGCATTGGGCTGTACCGCAGCGAATACCTTTGGCTCGGCAAGGACGCAGACCCCGGCGAGGACGAACAGACGTCCGCCTACTCCGAAGCGACCCGCGCCGCCGCGCAGCTCGGCGACGGCGCCCGCGCGGTGTTCAGGGCGCTCGATCTCGGCGGCGACAAACTGCAGCGCGGGCAGGAGGCGCGGGAAGCCAATCCGTTCCTCGGCAACAGGTCCATACGCTATCTTCTTTCGCACCGCGATACCTTTCGGGCGCAGCTCCGCGCCATACTGCGTGCCAGCGCGTGCGGGCCGAGCGCCGTGATGTATCCGATGGTCGCGACGCTCGAAGAGCTGCGCGAGGCGAACGCCGAACTGGAACGCGCCAAGGGCGAGCTCCGCGCACGGAACACGCCTTTCGACAAAAACATCCGGAGAGGCATGATGGTGGAGGTGCCGTCCGCCGCGCTCAATGCGGATGCGTTCGCGAAGGAGTGCGATTTCTTTTCCATCGGCACCAACGACCTCGTGCAGTACACAATGGCGGCGGACCGCGCGAACGAGAAGGTGTCGTATCTCTACCAGCCGGCGAACCCCGCCGTCGTCAGGCTCGTTGGAATGACGGTGGACGCGGCGCGCGGGGCCGGGATTCCCGTCGCCGTGTGCGGGGAATCGGCCTCCGACCCGGTCATGGGACTTTTATGGGCGGGAATCGGCGTGACGGAACTTTCCATGAGCGCGGGATACATACCGTTTCTCAGGAAAATCCTGCAATCGGTTTCCGCCAGCGACGCCAGGGAACTGGCGGCCCGCGTCCGCAAGGCCGGCCCGTCGCGCACGGCGGCGGAAATCTACGCGACCTGCCGCGAGTTCGTGCTGTCCAAGGTTCCCGGACTGGAGGAGATGCGGTCGCTTTTCACGCCGGGACAGGCGCAATCCGAAAAGGAAAGGACATGAACTAGCATGGCCGTGAAAATTCTTGGAACAGGCAGCTATCTGCCGCCGAAGGTCGTCACGAACGACGATCTCGCGAAGACTCTGGACACTTCCGACGAGTGGATATACTCCCACACCGGCATCCATTCGCGCCACGTAGCGGAAGAGGGCGACAGCACGTCGTCCATGGCAGCCAAGGCCGCGCGGCGCGCGCTCGAAGCGGCGAAGGTCGAACCGTCCGAAATCGGCCTTGTCATAGTGGCCACGTCCACGCCTGACTACGCGACTTTTCCCTCCACGGCCTGTCTGGTGCAGGCGGAGCTGGGCTGCGCCGAGACGGGCGCCTACGATCTTCAGGCTGCGTGCGCAGGATTCGTGTACGCCCTCGAACAGGCGCGTTGCTGGGTGCGCTGCAATTCCGGCAAGAAGGCTCTCGTCGTCGGCGCCGAAACGCTCACTCGAATCGTGGACTGGCGCGACAGGGGCAGCTGCATCCTGTTCGGCGACGGAGCGGGCGCGGTAGTGGTGGGCGACGCGCCGGGCGAGGACGGCCCTTCGGCGCATTCCATCCTGTGGGCGGACGGCAACGGGGCGCGTTTCATCTACCGCGAAGGCGGAACCCGCCTCCCGTCTCAGCCGGGAATGCTTCCCATCCCTTACCTCATGCTCCAGGGGCACGACGTGTTCGCGTTCGCCGTCCGTTCCCTCGCGAAGGTGACGAACCAGCTCTGCGAGAAGCTCGGCACAGTCCCCGCGGAACTCGACCGCGTGTTCGCGCACCAGGCGAACGGGCGCATCATCGAGGCGGTGGCCCGCCGCATGAAACTTCCGATAGGCAAGTTCTTTCTCAATCTGGAGACGACGGGGAACACCTCCGCCGCCTCGATTCCCGTCGCGCTGGACGAAGCCGTGCGCAAGGGAGAGCTGCGCGACGGCGCGAAAATAGTACTCTGCGGTTTCGGCGCAGGCCTCACATACGCGGGCACATACATGCAGTGGCCGCATCTCTGACATCGATCGAAAGGAAACGAACATGAAGAAAATAGTCATCACGGGCATCGGCATGGTAACGCCGGTGGGCAACGGAAAAGCGGCCAGCTGGAGCGCTGTAAAGGAAGGAAAGTGCGGAATCGGGCGCATCACCAAATTCGATCCGTCTCGTTGCACATGCCAGGTCGCCGGCGAACTCAAGGACTTCGACGCGTATCTTGCCGAGACCGGCTACGTGGACCGCAAGGCCGCGCGCCACATGGATCCGTTTTCCATATACGGCGTCGCCGCCGCAATGGAAGCGTGGAAGGACGCCGGCTTCACGGACGGCAACAAACCGGACATGGACCGCGTAGGCACGATGGTCGGCAACGGCATAGGCGGCATGCAGACCACGGGCGAAGCGTGGAAGACGCTCTTCGACCGCGGCCCGGACCGTCTTTCGCCGCTCGCCATTCCCGAACTCATCGCCAACGAGGCGGCCGGCAACATCTCCATGGCGCTCGGCGCGAAAGGTCCCGCGCAGGTGGTCGTCACCGCATGCGCCTCGTCCACCGACGCGCTCGGCGTGGCGCTCGACCTCATGCGGGCCGGACGCGCCGACGTGATGGTCGCCGGCGGCACCGAAGCCACGATACTCGAGTTCGCCGTGGGCGGATTCATGAAGATGAAGGCGCTCGCGACGCAGTTCAACGACTGCCCCGAAAAGGCGTCGCGCCCGTTCAACGCGGACCGCTGCGGTTTCGTGATGGGCGAAGGCGCGGCAATGCTCATCCTCGAAACCGAAGAACATGCCAAGGCGCGCGGCGCGAAGGTCTATTGCGAGCTCGCCGGGTACGGAGCTACGTCAGACGCATACCACATCACCGCGCCGGATCCGACCGGAGCGGGAGCCGTCAAGGCGATCAAGATTGCGCTGAAGGACGCCGGAGTGGACGATCTTTCGACCGTCGACTACATCAACGCGCACGGCACGTCCACGCATCTGAACGACGTCATGGAGACGAAGGCGTTCAAGGAAGTGTTCGGCGAGCGGGCGAAGGACATCAACATATCGTCCACCAAATCCATGACCGGCCACCTGCTCGGCGCCACCGGCGCCCTCGAGGCCGCGTTCTGCGCGTTGGCGATAGAGGACGGCTTCGTGCCTCCGACGATAAACTACGAAACGCCCGACCCGGAGTGCGACCTGAACTACACGCCGAACAAGGGCGTTGCGCGCGACATCCGCGTGGCGGTGTCCACGTCGCTCGGCTTCGGCGGGCACAACGGCGTTCTGGTGTTCAAGAAGGTCGAGGGCTGAGCGATGGATTTCCCCAAGTTCAAAAACGAATTCCACCGTCCCGGCATAGAGCTGCTTCCCCACCGCGATCCGTTCCTGTTCGTGGACGAATTGATTGCGGCCGACGAAACAGGCGCCCTCGGACGCTACACGTTCACCGACACCGCCACTGCGATTCCCGGCAAGGCCGTCAACTTCTTCTTCGAAGGGCATTTCCCCGGATACCCCGTGGTGCCTGGCGTGATTCTCGTGGAGACGATGGCGCAGACCGCCGGCGCGGGAATCGTCGCGCGCCACTTCATGGGCGATGCCAGCGAAGACGCAAGTTTCCTGCTCGCGAAAATCGACAGTGTTCGCTTTCGCCGCCAGGTGCGGCCCGGCGACACGATGTACACCGTCGCCCAGAACCTTAAAATCCGTTCCGGGAACGGCTCTGGGCTTGGAGTGTTCGGACTCAAGGGCTATGTGGCGGACGAATTGGCGGCAGAGGCCGAAGTCACCTGCGTGCTGGGCACGATGAACGGCATGATGAAATAAGCCCAAGCTGCCCGGATGAAAGAAAACGTCCTGCTTTGCCTCAACGTCCTCGTGACCGTCACGGGGGGGCTTGGCATCTTTCTGCTGGGCATGAAACATATTTCCGAGGGATTGCAGTCCGTCGGAGGAGGATGGCTGCGGCGGATAATGTCTTTTGCCGCGAAAGGCAGCGGCGCCAGCGTCGGCGCGGGCGCCGCCGCGACGCTCATAGTCCAGTCGTCGGCGATAATAACCGCCATGCTCGTAGGATATGTGAGTTCGGGCATCATGACGCTCGCCCAGGCGCTGTGCGTGATAATCGGCGCGAACATAGGCACCACCGGCACTGTCTGGATCGTGGCGTTCGCCCCGTCGCCCGGCATGGCGGGGCTGTGCTGTCTGGCGGCAGGCGGGACGCTCTTCTTCTTCATGCGCCGCGAAGCGCTCCGCAACTGCGGTCTCGCGGTGCTGGGATTCGGCCTTGTGATGCTGGGGCTGCATTTCATGGCGTCGGGCGTAGGCGCGGCAAAGGGTTGCGCGTTCGCCGCATGGCTTTCGGAAGCGGCGTGCGCCTCGAACATCGCCGGCGTCGCCGGAATCGCGCTGTGCGCGGCGGCGGTTTCTGCCGCGATCCATTCCGCCGCCACGGTAGCTCTGGCCATGATTCTGGCCTCGCAGGGCATGATTTCCTACGAAGCCGCCGTCGCTTCGCTTTTCGGGGCGAACATCGGCACGACCGTCACGGCGTGGATCGCCGCGACCGACGGCAACTCGCAGGCCCGGCGGACGGCGCTCGCCCACACCCTTCTCAACGTTATCGGGTCGCTGGCGTTTCTTCCCTTGGTGCTGCCTGTATTCGCGCCGATGGGGAAGGCGATCTTTCCGCATCAATGTGCAGACGGCGCCGCAGCGTGGGGGATCATGGCGTCGATCGCCTTGGCCGACACGGTATTTTCCATCATGCGCGGCATTCTGGCCTTTCCGTTCGTGCGCCCGTTCGAGCGCCTTCTCGTGCGGCTGATTCCTGGGAAGGGAGAGGAAAAGCCGCATCTTTCGACACTGAAGACGGGAACGAAGGTCTCGCCCGTGATCGCCTGCGACCAGGCTCTGGTCGAAGTGCAGTTCATGCGCGACAGCGACCTCGACCTGCTCGCCAGCGTGCGGCGCGTGCTGGCCGGGCAGGATGCGCCGGACGAAAGCAACGAACGCCACATAGTCCACCGCGAAGCGATACTCGACAACGTCCAGCGCGAAATCACCGACTTTCTCGCCGCCATCATGTCGAAGCGGATAGGCGCGGACGTTTCCGCCCGCGCTCAAAGGCTGCTGCGCTTGACGGACGAGCTCGAAAGCGTCTCCGACGAGGCTGCGACCATATTGAAGATCGTGAAGCGTCTTCGCAGCAACAAGCAGCGCATTTCGGACGTCTCCGTCGCGCTGGTTCTTTCCGTCCACGACCGCGTGCAGGCGTTCGCGCAGAAGGTGTCGCCGTGGGTGCGCTCGCCGCGCCCGGCGATAGACCTCGAGGCCGTGCAGGCGGAATCGGCCGGAATACACGACTTTATACGGAAAAGCCGAGGCGCACAGCTCGACCGCGTCGGACGGGACGACCCCGATTCGCCGCTGCGGGTGCTTGGCGAACTGGATATTCTGAACGCCTGCCAGCGCGTCCGCGCATGCTATCTCAACATTGCCGAAACGCTGGCCGGCGGCAAGACGCCGACGGCAGACTGAAAAAGGGAATTGCCTCCATGGACCAGATAAAGTTGAACGGGATAGAAGTCGAATGCATCATCGGCGACTTGCCGGAAGAGCGAGAGAACGAGCAGAAGATACTCGTCGACGTTTCGCTCGACATCGATCTTGAGGACGCCGTGGCTTCCGACCGTCTTGACGATACGGTGGACTACGCTCTTCTCGTCGGGAACATCCGGGAAGCGCTGGAGGAGGCGCAATGCCGTCTGCTTGAACGCGCCGCCGGCGTCGTGGCCGACGTGTGCCTTTCAGACCCCCGCGTCGAAAGCGCTACCGTGGGCGTGCGCAAGTTCGGCAGCGTTCCCGGCCTCGGCAGCGCGGAAGTGCGCATAACACGCACGTGAACATTGGCGCCTTGGCACATTCCAACTATAACTACCGTCTACAGCAACAAATAGAAAATACCGTAGCGCCAAAGGGATACCGCGCTTCCCCTATAGGGATATATGCACAAAGTGGGGTATTTATGTACACAAAGTGGGGTATTTATGTACACAAGGTGGGGTGTTTGTGTGCATAAAGTGGGGTATTTGTGATTATATCCCTTAAGGTATGTTCCGCTGTCCCCAAACGTGGCAAAGCTCGTCCCTACCGGTAGAACGCGCTGCCAGCTCGTTCATGATTTTCGAGCCACGGGCGTTATCTAGGCAGAAATTGCGTTTCCCCGCGATTTCCGCTTGCATTATGGCGACAAGTTGTGGTAGACTGTTTTTGTTCCATCCGAAAGGAGGGGCGACAGATCCTTGATATCGGCGGGTACGGCTCTTCGCGACGCGGTTGCGCAGCAGAGAGCGGCACAAAGTACCTGCCAACGGGCCAAAGCCAAGGGAGGGCCGCGCTCCGTCGCGGCCACCTTCCAAGGCAAAGGCCAGAACCTCGGTACATGGTAGGGCGCGTTGTCCCCAACACACCGCAGCCAAAGCCGGGGAGCCGGGAAGCCCGAAAGGTTCTCGGCACGTACGCAACAGCGTATCGTATGCTTCGTGTAAAACTTCGCCAAAGTTAAAGAAAAAGCGCGATACGAGGGTTGCGCTGCGTGGGCAAGTCCCACGTGGCGTATCTTCTCATCATGTTTTTTCGAGGGCGTTTGGCGATGCCTTACACGAGACGTGAGAATGTAAGGCACGCCACTCTCTTTTTCCGCGCCGAGGATGTCGGGCCTTGGTAAAGCAACCGGCGTGGAAGGAGAGAAGAAATAGTGAAAAGGAATGTACAAAACGGGAAGCCGTATATGGAGAACCTGCACATGCGGTTTCAAAGAGGGAAATTTGTTTTATCTCAGGCTAGACGAATTTCATTATCTCGCGTGAAAAACTTTTGTCTAATTCCAATTCGCAAAACATGTTATTGTCTAATTTATGTAATGTCGTTAATTGTATCATGTCATACGATGGGCGGTACGGTGCTTACAAGGTATAACGGGCCTGAATTTACTCTTAAGCCGGCAATGTGGAAATATGAATATGTCGGTGATAATATAAAAAGAGGTGTTTATAAATTTACGTACGAAAGCGATTTGAGTTTGGTAACACGCTATTGTGATTATTCGGTAGGTGCAATTCGCATCCTTTCATGGAAACAAGAAGAGGATTCGACTCATGCTTCTGGTCCGTTTTTCAAGACCGCCTATGCTTGTCCATATGAAAATATTCGTAATTTGACCATAACAACAAATACAGTGGGCGTGTTGTATGCGCACAGTTCGGCAGTTCCAGCTACGACCCCATTAGATGTAGATTATGGCTACTTAAACAGTTCGGATATGATTATTGATCTCCTAGGTACATGCGTGTGGAGTGCAGAAAAATGGGGATATCCAAATCAATTACTTCAAGGTGATCTTAGATATCCTTTTATAAAATACCTAGGCCCGTATAGTTATGCCAGTAATTCCGTTTTGACATCTGTCGTGATTCCTGAAGGTGTTTCTCATATCGAGGAAGGCGCTTTTATGGATTGTACGAACCTAGTGTCAGTAACGCTCCCATCAACTCTTGAATTCATGGACAGAGATGCGTTCATTGGTTGCTGCAACCTAAAGAGCGTGGTGATTCCACAATATGTGTGCGATATGTCGCTTGCGTTTGCCTTCCCATCGGCATACCAATCCATTACCAACGTAGTCATATCTGGTTCTGTGACAGCAATCACGAATTTCGTGTTCTATGGTTGCAGCGGGCTTACGAACGTGACGATTCCCGACTCTGTGACGAGCATTGAAGAGTCTGCGTTTCGCGAGTGTATCAATCTTACTAACGTGACAATTCCTGATTCAGTGATTAGTATCGGGGATTGTGCGTTCATGGATTGCGATAGGCTTAAAAGTGTGACGATCGGTAATGGCGTGACAAGTATCGGGGATAATGCGTTTGCGTATTGCGATGGGCTAACGGAGATTGACGTGAGCGCCGATAACGGCTATTATTCGTCAATCAATGGACTTTTGTTGTCCAAGGATGGTAAAACACTTATACAAGGAGTGAATGGCAACGTGACGATTCCGGATTCCGTGACGAGCATCGGGGGAGGCGCGTTCAATGGTTGCAGCGGCCTTACGGGCATTACGATTCTGGACAATGTAATTAACATCGCCGATGGAGCATTTGCCGGATGTATAAGCTTGTTATCCATTGACGTCACTTCTGGAAACAATGTCTATAAGACAATGAAAGGCTTATTAATGTCCCATGATGGGCAAACATTGGTTGCGGTTCCGGGCGGTCTTACGAACGTGACGATACCGGATTCGGTAACGAATATTGGGGATTCGGCATTCTTTGGTTGCAGCAGCCTTACGAGCGTGACGATTCCGAATTCTGTGACGAATATCGGGCTTTGGGCGTTTTCCGGTTGTAACGGGCTTACAAGGTTGGTAATCCCCGATTCCATGACGGAAATTGATTGGTCGTTCAATAATTGCAATAGTCTTACGAGCGTAACGATTCCGAATTCCGTGACGAACATTAAGGCTTTTGCATTTATCCATTGTAGCAGGCTTGCATGTATTGTGTTTGAAGGTAATGCGCCGATGGCTCATAGATTCTCGTTTTCAGACGTAAAAAGCGAATGCACCGCATATGTGCGCAAGGGTTCGACGGGATGGGGCGTTGAGATTCCGGGGACGTGGAATGGTTTAAACATTTGTTATCTAACGCCGGAGACAGAAATAGATTTGGCGAATGAGGCGGGCGAGGGCGCCGTGGAGTTGAATGCTGACGATCTTTTGGATGGTGTAGGGGTAGCGTCTGGCGTGACGTTGATGGTAAATGGCGAAAGCCTGGATGCCGCCACACTGGCGAAGAAGATAACCATCAAGCCGCATGAAGAGGGGCAGTCCACATCATTCTTCAAGGTGAAGACGGAAAGTATTGCCAGCGGCGTGTCGCTTGCCGTCGTGCTTGACGAAGATGCCGTAAAGCCGGATGAGACGGCGGCGGAGGTCGTCGCCGGTGCGAACATGGCGGCGATCGATTCTGCGGCAGAAGGAGCTAACGTGTCCGTAAAGCTGAGTGGTGCAAAGCAGGGATTGTATTACGGCGTCGCCGTCGCCGGCGACGTTGCCGGGCTTGAGAAAGCGGCGGAGAATGTGCCGCTTTCGCGGGCGGGCGCAGATGGCGTGACGGTTCCTGTCGTCAAGCCTGCCGGCGGCGCGGCGTTTTTCAAGGTGGTAGTGAGCGACCGCGCGCGATGAGCGATAAGCAAGCGTGATTTGGGCGGCGCGTTGTCCTAAACGCGCCGTTTTGGTATACTATTCGCCATGAACATTCAGCGACGCGATTTTCTCCGCGCCGCCGCGGCGTCCGCTGCGGCGTGTGCGTTCCCGAACCTGCGCTCGTCGGCGGCCTCTCCGAACGGCAAAGTGAACATGGCGTTCGTAGGCATCGGCAACCGCGGCGCCTCCGACTTCTCCATGTTCGCCTACTACAAGGACATCGTGAACGTCGTTGCCTTCTGCGACACGCAGATGGGGGCCGCCCACACGCAGAACGTGCTGAAGGAGCATCCAGACGTGCCGCGCTACCAGGACTTCCGCAAGATGTTCGACGAGCACGCCTCCGAAATCGACGCCGTGTGCATCGCGACGCCCGACTTCTCGCACTTCCCCGCCGCGATGCTGGCGATGTCGCTTGGCAAGGCCGTGTTCTGCGAAAAGCCGATGGGCAACTGCTTCCGCGAAATTTCCCTCATGGCCGCCGCCGCGAAGAAGTACAAGGTCGTCACGCAGATGGGCAACCAGGGGCACTCCGACGCCAACTACTGGCAGATGAAGACGCTCGTCGAGAACGGCACAATAAAGGACGTGACGAAAATCGACGCCTTCATGTGCGCGAACAACCGCCGCTGGTTCAAGTGGAAAGGCGCGCTCAAGGAGATGCCGGGCGAAGAGGCGGAGCCGGCAGAGATGGACTGGAACGTATGGCTTTCGCAGCGCCCGTTCCGCCCGTTCAACCACAATTTCATCAACGGCGACTGGCGCTGCTTCTACGAATACGGCACCGGTGCGCTCGGCGACTGGGGCGCGCACCTCTTCGACGCGGCGCACGAGTTCCTGAAGCTCGGCCTTCCATGCCGGATCGAAACAGTGAAGAACGACCGGCGCACGCCTGTCGTGTTCCCGATGGCGTCCACGATACGCTACGTGTTCCCCGCCCGCGGACCGGGACTTCCCGAATGCACGCTCGAGTGGCACGACGGCGCGGGCAACTTCCCCGCCATGCCCGAAAAACTGACGGACAAGCGCTGGCGCCGCAGGGACGTCGGCGCGGAGCTGCACCTTGCCGACGGGCGGGTGTTCGCCCGCACCAGCCACGGCGCTCCGCTGCAGATCGTATCGGGCGCGGATCCGCGCGATCCCGCCGTCAAGAAGCAGATGCGGGATTTCCCGCGCGGCAGCAGCGGACACTACCTCAACTTCATCAAGGCAGTGAAAGGCGAGGAAAAGGCAAACAGCGACTTCTCCGTCGCCGGGCCTCTTTCGCAGGTGCTCGCCCTCGGCGCTCTCGCGCAGCGGCTCGCCGCGCCCGTGCTCGAATTCGATGCCGCGAAAATGCGTTTCAAAGGCAGCGACGACGCCAACCGGCTTCTCGACGGCCCGCCCGTCCGCAAAGGATGGGAAGAGTTCGCAGCTTTAATTTAACATGATAATCGGCGCGTTGGGGACAACGCGCCGTACCAACGGTCAGGTTTTCTGCCAGGCGGAGCGGTCGGCGATGGCCTGCTTGCGTCCGAACAGCTTGGCGAGCGCGCCGCATCCGTATATCCACAGCGTGACGGCGCACACCGGCACATGGTAGAGCCATGCGCGGTCGGGTTTGCGGAACCAGCCCGCCAGCATCTGCGCCAGAAGAGGAACGACCGTGACTGTCGAAAGACAGAAAAGTACGATTCCCGCCTTGCGCTGGCGGTTCCACGGATACGATCTCTGCTTCGCCTCCGCAAAGTAGAGGAAGTCGCGTATGCGGCGACGCTGCTTGCGGGCGAAGTCGGAAAGACGGGCACAATACAGATGGACGATTCCGGTCTTGACCTTCGCGACGCACACCTCTCCGTCGCGGCAGATGCGTTCGTAGAGAATATCGATATCGAAAAGGTACGGATCCCAGTTCGTGCCGTCCAGCAGAGCGCGCCGGAACATGAACCCGTTTGCGCCGATGGTGGGGAGGGCGTCCCGACGAAGGCGCAGCTTCAGCCAGTCGCCGCAGTCTTCCTCGTGTACGGCGAGGCCGGTCCAGCGTCCCGTGACGCCACACACGCGGTCGTAGTTGCGCGTGAAAAGGCAGATGGGATCGTTCATTCCGAGCAAGGCGAAGTAACGCGTGGGCGCTGGGTCCTGCGGGCGTACCGTGTACGCGATAGGCTCGGCGGCCACCACCTCCGGATCGGCAAAAGGGGCGGTCATGCGGCGCAGCCAGTCCGCGTCAGGCAGGATGTTGTCGCTGTCCACGAGGGCGATCACGTCTCCGTTTGCGGCTTTTATGCCGGCGGTCTTGCCCGCCTCGCCCGTCTTCAGGGGATTTGGCACGATCGCGTCCACGCCGGCGGCACGGGCGATTTCGAGGGTACGGTCGGAGGAGCCGGCATCGGCAATCACTATTTCGCAAGCGACGCCAGGCGGAACGTCCTGCGCACGGATCGCGGCAAGGCATTCCCCGAGCGTCTTCTCCGAATTGAGAACAGGTATTACGAACGAAACTTTCATTTCTATGCGGACAAGTATATCACACTTTACCGCCGCTGCACAATATGATAGAATAACCGCCATGGAAAAAGACACGCTGAAAAAAGTCCGCATCACGGACACGACGCTGCGCGACGCGCACCAATCCCTCTGGGCCACGCGCATGCGCACTGACGACATTCTAAAGATCGCCGAGAAGGTGGACGCCGCTGGCTACTATTCGCTCGAATGCTGGGGCGGCGCCACGTTCGACGTGTGCATGCGCTTCCTGCGCGAGAACCCGTGGGAACGTCTGCGCCAGATCAAGGCCGTGTGCAAGAACACTCCTCTGCAAATGTTGCTGCGCGGGCAGAACATCCTCGGCTACAAGCACTACCCCGACGACGTCGTGGAACGTTTCGTGGCGCTCGCCTGCGAGAACGGAATGGACATCTTCCGCGTGTTCGACGCGCTGAACGACCCGCGCAACCTGGAGAAGGCGATCGCGAGCGTGAAAAAGTACGGCGGCCATGCGCAGGGAACGATATGCTACACCACGTCGCCCGTCCACACCGTGGAGAACTACGTAAAGCTCGCCAAGGAGCAGGAGGCGATGGGCATCGACTCCCTCGCCATCAAGGACATGGCGGGCATACTCACCCCCGGCGCGGCCAGGGCTCTAGTGGGCGCGCTCGCCAAGGCCCTGCCCGACATGCCCATACAGATCCACTCCCACATGACCAGCGGCATGGCGGCGGCAATGTACCTCGCCGCCGTTGAGGCGGGCGCGGGGTGCGTGGACTGCGCCATCTCCACGATGTCCAGCTTCAGCTCGCAGCCGCCGTGCGAGAGCATCGTCACCATCCTCGAAAGCGAAGGCTACTCCACCGGCCTCGACCAGTCGAAGCTCGCCGAGATAAACGCCTACTTCAAGGAACTCAAGAAGACGCGCCAGCCGGCGTCGTCCGCAAAGGTCGAACCGGTCGATGCGGGAGTGCTCGTCCACGCCATTCCGGGCGGAATGATATCGAACCTCCGCAGCCAGCTCGCGCAGCAAGGTGCGCTCGACCGCCTCCCCGAAGTGCTCGCCGAACTGCCGAAAACGCGCGCGGACATGGGTTATCCGCCCCTCGTCACGCCCACGAGCCAGATCGTCGGCGTGCAGAGCGTGCTCAACGTCCTTTCCGGCAAGCGCTATTCGATGGTGACCGACGAAACGAAACGCTACGCCGCCGGCTACTACGGCCGCACTCCCGCGCCCATCGAAAAGAAATTGCAGAAGAAACTCGCCGGCGACCTCAAGACAATTTCCTGCCGTCCTGCCGATCTCCTTAAGCCAGGGCTCGCCGCAGCCGCAAAGGAGATACCCGCCAAGCTGATACAGGCGGAAGAAGACATCCTTTCCTACTGCCTGTTCCCGGAGGTCGCGCTTGGCTACTTCAAGTGGCGCGCGCAGCCGGAAGGCACGAAAGACCCCATTCCCGCCGACGTGGAAATGCAAAAGTCCGCGCCCGACGCCGCACCGACATCCGCGCCGGACGCCGAGACTGCGAAGTTTGCGCAGATCGGCCGCGCCTTCGCCGCGCTCATGGCCGCATACGGAGGCACGAAGATCGACCTCGCCGCTGTCAATGCCGAAGCGGCGCATCAACCTGCGGAGACGCCGGCGGAAACCGCAGCGAATGATTCCGCGCCCGTAGGCACGCCAGTAACGGCGCCTTTGAACGGCACGTTCTACCGCAGCGCGGGCCCCGGCAAGCCCGAACTCGCGGCGGACGGCGCCTCGGTGAAGACTGGCGAGCCGGTGTGCATCGTCGAGGCCATGAAATTGTTCAACCCGATCAAAGCTACGGCGTCGGGCAAAATAACGTTTGTCGCCAAACACGGCGCCCCCGTCGCAAAGGGCGAGACGGTCGCCGTGATTTCTGAATGAACAGTCAAAAGTGGGAAAAATGCATACGCCATGCTGGACAAAAATTGCGTTCGCTTGCGCGACCGCGGCGGTCGCAATCACCGCCGAGGCGCGCAACGGGAGCGCGCAGGCCGCGGCTGCGGCCATTATCGTTGCAGACACTGCGGCACAAAGGAATCCCGTCACTGAATTCGCAGTGGATTTCGGCGATGTGAAGCATCTTTCCCCATGGAAAGTGCGGCGTCGCTTCCCGCGTTCCGGAGGCGCGAAGGGAGGCCAGCTGGTTACGGTCCGCGACGCCATGGAAGCCGTGAATGCGTTTGTGGCCAGAGACGATGAGATGCCGGAACACTCCTTCACGTTCTCCGCGGACGGTGCGCTCGTTTCGATATGCGACGTACCATTCGCGCTGGACGGCGGAAAGGGCGGTAAATGCGCGACAGTGCGCGTTGACGGCGCGGCGCCGGCTTTCCCCGACATGGCGACGTTTCTTTCCGCTCCCGTGCGCGACTTCGGCCGCATGGAGTTCGTGATGGCCGGCGCCAAGGGCGGCGCGGCAAAAACCGTCGGACTCCCGACGTCGGGCAAGACCAAAACGATCACGCTTCCGGGCGGCGCCGCAATGGAGATGATATGGTGCGAACCGGGCACCTTCATGATGGGGAGTCCTGCCACGGAAGTCGGACGTTTCGAAGACGAACCGCTTCACCGCGTCACGCTCACGAAGGGCTTCTGGCTCGGAAAGTACGAAGTGACGCAGCACCAGTGGCAGAGCGTGATGGGATCCAACCCGGCGCGGTTCAAGGGCGACGACTTCCCCGTAGAGAGCGTTTCGTGGGAAGACTGCCAGGAGTTCATCCACAAGGCGAACGCCGTCCTTCCGTGCAAGGTGCGCCTTCCAACGGAGGCTGAATGGGAGTATGCCTGCCGGGCCGGAAGCGGCGCGGCGGTGTCGGGCAGCGGCACGCTCGACGAAATGGCGTGGTACGACGCCAACAGCGACAGCCGGACGCACTCCGTCGGCAAGAACCAGGCCAACGCATGGGGCTTCTACGACATGCACGGAAACGTGCTCGAATGGTGCGCGGACTGGTTCGGCAAGGCGGACGCACAGTCCGTCGATCCGAAGGGACCGCCTGTCGGGACGTTCCGGGTGCTGCGCGGCGGGTGCTGGTTCTTCTACGCCCGCGACTGCCGTTCCGCGTACCGTCTGAAACGCGATCCCGCCCTCCGCAACGCAATATACGGTTTTAGAATCGCAAGTTCCGAAAAATGAGAAAGATACTAGCGACATACATGGCTGCCGCCATGCTGGCCGGATGCTCGTCGACTTCGCCCTACGACCATCTCGACAACTGGCTGATCCGCGAAGATCCCACGCGCGCCTTCGCCATCCCGGCAGATGTCATATATGTCCAGAACGACCTCTATCTCAATCTGGCGCACGTTCCGATAATGCAGCATTACGCCGAATCGGAAGTCGGCAAGAACCGCTTCAGCAAGGTGGCGCGCGTGTTCTCCCCGCTCGTCGCTAACGAGGACGACATGGAGCGCGCGCTGAAGTGGTACTTCAAGTACCATCACGAAGGCCACCGTCCGTTTGCCTTCATCGGCGAGGGCGAAGGCGGATTGCTCCTGCGAAAATACGAAGAGAACAACATCGACTCGTTGAAGAAAAAGGGACTCGTGGCGAGCTATTACACCGACACGGCGCGCAAAGGTTTCGTCACGAACAAGATGGTGAAGGAAATACACCAGGCCGTGCTGCGCGCCAGATACCGCGAAATATGGGGAAGAGAAATGCCCGAGGGAATGCTGAAGGAGTGAATCGCGCATGACGTGTTTCTCCGCAATACTACCTTTCGCCGCCGCGCTGATGCGGTTTCTGGATCCGTACACGTGCGCATACCAGACGGACGATCCGGCCGCAGGACGCAAACTGGCGCATGAACCCGGCTACTGGCCCGTCCCGCAGGGTCTCGCCGACCCTTGCGCGGAATGGGGCAAGTGGAAGCCGCGCGTAGTCCATGCCGCATTCCGCGTACAGGACGCTCCGTTCGCAGAATACGACCCTTCCAAGCCCAGCCCGCTTTTCAAGGTGAACCAGGTCGGATACCTTCCCGACGCCCCCAAGTTCGCCTACGCCGGAGCATGGCTCGGTCCAAAGCTCGGCGCATGGAAGCCGCGGAAGCCGATGGAAGGATGGCAGCTCGTCCGGGCGGACGACGGCACGGTGGCGTTCGAAAGCAAGTCGCCTCCAGCCCTGCGGGTGCACGATGCGTTCACGAAAGAAGGAACGCTGTTCACGGGCGAAGACACGTACGAGATGGACTTCTCATCCATCACCAACGAAGGCACGTACTTCGTACGCGTTCCCGGAGTGGGGCGCAGCGAGGAATTCCGAATCGCGGCTTCTGCGGCGGAAGACGCATTCCGCGTCCACATGGGCGGCCTTTACCAAAAGCGCTGCGGCATCGCGAAAGAAGAACCATACACCCATTGGACTTCCGGCGCCTGCCACACGGACGTCGTGCGCGGCACCTTTGCTCCGGACGAGGGGACGCTCGAACCGAAAGTAAGATGGTTCGACATCATCCGCCACAACACCGACTGGAAGCACGGCGAACGCCTCAGACTTTCCGGAGGATGGCACGACGCCGCCGACTACGACCGCCGCCCGATGCACTTCAACGTGGTGAACGACCTGTGCGCCGCGTATCTCATGCGACCGAAAAACTTCCGCGACGGACAACTCGCCATCCCCGAAAACTCCAACGGCGTGCCCGACATCCTCGACGAGGCGGAATGGGGACTTCGCCACCTTCTCGCCGGACAGCAACAAGACGGCGGCGTGGGCACGTGGGTCGAAAGCGTCGGGCATCCCGGCCCGGGCAACGTGGCCGACAAGGACGAAATGCCCTACGCGCTCTCCCGCGCCACGAGGCGCAGTTCCCTGATGTACGCGGCCCATGCCGCGCTTCTCGCGCGCTGCCATCCGTCGTACCGGGGCAAATACCTCGAGTCCGCGAAGCGGGCGTGGGATTTCGCCCTAAGCACGAAACCGCAGTCGGACATCTTCGAGATCAAGACGCGCAAGTTCAAGTTCTTCACGAAGACCTCGCTCGTCCACTGGACGGAAGACCGCGAACTTCCGGCGGAATACCTGCTGAAGGCGGCGATAAACCTTTACAACCTCACCGGCGACGAACGCTACCTCGAAGAAGCCATGCGCGACAAAGCAACGCTTACGCAAGGGATCGCCAAGGCCGCATGGCGTCTGCCGCCGCTGCTTTTCGCCGCCGAACGGACGTGCGAACTCCCAGAACGATGCTCCGGTCTGCTGAAAGACTGGGAAAGACGCGTGTTGAAATCCGCCGACGACGTCTGCGGCCAGATTGCTTCCGCGTATGCGTACCGCGCACCGTGGCATGCGCCAGGAACGGGCCATGTTCACGCGATGTCGTGGGGAAACTCCCACCCCCTCAGGCGAGCCCAATACCTCGTCGCCGCGCACGGCATCACCGGCGATGCCAAGTACCTTGCCGCAGCCTCGCTGGCGAACGATTTCCACAACGGCTGCAATCCGCAGGGCACCACCCTCACGAGCGGCCTCGGAAAGGTCTATCCCGTAACGTTCCTCGATCTGCCGTCATACGTGGACGGCATTGCGGAATACGTGCCCGGCATCACGCCGTACCGCTGGACATACGGTCTTCCGTGGAGGATGACGGACGCCGTATTCGGCGGCGACAAATCGCGCGCCTCCAAGTGGCCGATATGGCGGCGCTGGGGCAACATGGAAAGCCTGACCGTCGCGGCGAGCGAGTATACCGTATGGGAGACGATCGCCCCGGCGGCAAGCGTCACCGGCTACCTCGCAAAGCCCAGCGAATCGCGCCCGCAGCCTCGTCCCGCGCCGGCGGACGACCTGCGCGAACTTCCGGGATACTGGGTGCTGCCGTGATCGAGGCACTCAAACAGTTGAAAAGGTCGCTGCTCTCGGCATTGCTCCGCGTCAAAGTGCGGCGCGAGGCTCGAAAAGCGTTCCGGTACGACATGCGCCAGTTCCTCGCCCACGCCGGTGCGCTACACCTCGACAGGAAGGCCGCCGCGCGCGCTGAAATCACGATGGGATACCACGTACTGGAAAAGGGTCTCACCATGCCGCACCGCCGCCTCGGCTTTGGAAAGAACGCCGCCGTGCATCTGGCAAACCTGATCGGCGCGTTCGAAATGCGGTTCGGCGCAGACGACGCGCAGGTGCGCCATGCCGTCGGCGTGCTGCGCGCATACCGCGAAATGCACAAAGGAAGTCCAATGCCGCGCCTCGACGCGTTCCTCGCGAAACATCCCGACGTTCCGGCAGCGGTGCAGCCGCACGTGACGAAGGCGGAGTTCTTCGCCGCGAAAGACGCGCCCTTCCCGCAGTTCGCGTCATCGCGGCACGTCGTCCGGCACTTCGCAAAGCCCGTTCCGCGAAAGGTTCTCGAGGCCGCCTTGGCCATTGCGGCGACCGCGCCGAGCGCATGCAACCGCCAGCACGCGCATGTCCACGTGTTCGACGACGCAGCCCTGCGCGACAGGCTTTTCGCCTTGCAGGGCGGAACGCGCGGCTTCGGGCAGGACGCCGACAAGGTGCTGGTCGTCACGGCGGACCTCTCCGCCGTCCGCTGGGGCTGGGAACGCCACGACTGCTACGTCAACGGCGGCATATTCGTCATGAACCTCTGCTACGCCCTGCACTACTGCGGCGTGGCGCACTGCATCCTGCACTGGAGCGTCTCGCCGGAAACAGACCGGACCGCGCACGCGCTGCTCGGAATACCGGCGAACGAAGCAATTGTCCAGGTGATTGCGTGCGGAATCCCGCCGGACGAGTTCGACATTGCCGCGTCCCCGCGCGTTCCGCTCTGCGAGATCGCCACGTGGCACGGAGGCAAACAATGAAAATCCTTCTCGGCGGAATACCCCTTGGCTGCGACAACATCGGCGACGAAGCGATAATCGCCTGCGTCGTGAAGATGCTGAAAGAGTCTCTTCCTGGCGTCGCGCTGACAGTGGCGACGGCGGATGCCGCGACGGCGGAACGGCTCGGCGTGGACGTGGCGCCGCCGTTCGGTTTCCTCGACGTCGGTTTCTCCGGCTTTGCGGAAACCGTCAGGCGCCATGACGCATACGTGTGGTGCGGCGCGACCGGGCTTTCGGACTATCCGCACGTCGGACTCGGACTTCTGGAAATCGCCCAAAGGGAAGGCGTGCGTACGTTCGTGTGGGGCGTCGGGATGGACGATGAACTCAACCCCGTGTTCTTCAAGGCGGCCGGGAAGCGGAGGTTCGTATTGCGCTGCCTCGGCCTCGTCGGCTGGTACGAACGCCTGTTGCGGCGCCGTCTTGCACGCCGGATCGGCAGAGTGCTTCCCCGCTGCGCCGGAGTCTGGCTTCGCGACCCGCAAAGCGCGGCAATGCTCGCGGCAACGGGCTTCCCCGGCGCCGGCGTGGCGGCCGACACTGCGATAATGCTCGGCGGGAGCGCTGCGAAGCCTGACGCAGACGCGCAACCGACTCTTGGGCTCTGCATTTCCACCCAGCGGCAGGTCGCGGACCTGGACGGCGTCCGCCGCATGGTCGCCGCCGTCCGTGCATCGGGAGCGAAGGTTGTCGGAATCCCGATGAACGTAAAGACCGACCGCGCTCTCCTCGAGAAAAGTCTTGACGTGGAATGCATACCGGGCGTCACCCCTGAAGCAGTAACTGAGGCAGCTGCGCGATGCAGCGTGGTACTGTCGAGCAGGCTGCACCTGCTCATTCTCGCGGCAAACGCAGGCACGCCCGGCATCGGAATAGCGCGCGGGTCGAAGCTCGCCAACTGGCTCGCAAACTTCGGCCAGTCCGTCGCTGGCAGCGTCTACGACTGTGATTGGGACAAAGCGACGGAGCGCGTTCTGGCGGCGTTGCGGGACCGCGGCGACTGGGATGCAGTCCGCACTTCCGCATACGCCCGTCTCGGCGAGCGCCTCGAACGCGCAAGGGCCGAGTTCGTCGAGAGGCTGTTGAAATGAAACTTTCCGTCGTCATACCCGTCTACAACGGCGAGGCGCATCTGGAAAGCGCGGTGAAATGCCTTCAGTCGCAGGACTTTGCGGACTGGGAGGCGGTTGTAGTGGACGACGGCTCGACGGACTCCACGCCGCAGATTCTCGACGGGCTTGCGCGGCAGGATGGACGCATCCGCGCCATACACCAATCGAACGGCGGCGTCTCCGCCGCGAGGAACCGCGGCATGGACGAAGCGCGCGGCGACTGGATCGTCTGGCTTGACGCGGACGACGCGTACGTCCCCGGCGCGTTGCGCCGCATCGCCGCTCTCGCCGACGCGAACGCGGACTGCAACTGCCTCCAATTCCCGTATCTCGAAATCCAGTCCGACGGCGGACTCCGCCCGTGCGTACCGCCCGCCTACGAAACGTTCGGCAACCGCCCGTATTCCGGGAAGGAGGCGTTCGACATCCTCTTCGCCCGCCGGGACGTGTGCGGGATGAACTGGCAGCCATGGCGTTTCATATACCGGCGCGATTCGCTTCCGTGTTTCCGCGACGGCCTGATCCACGAGGACGTGGACGTGCTGCCGCTCCATCTCGCCGGTCTCCGTCGCGTGTTCATCGCCCGCGAACCGCTTTATGCCTATCTGCCGGCCCGCGCTGGCGCGGCAACGGAAACGTTCACGCCCCGGCGCGTGCGCGACATACTCGGCGTCACCGCCCATGTCTACGCCGAAATTCCATCCGCCGGACTGCCCCCGGAGGTCGAGCGCGGATTCAAGTCCACTCTGGCCTGCAACCTGTTCGGTTTCTACCTCGCGACGCCCGGTTTCCATGAACCCGACAGGACCGAACTTCTGGACGCCTTCGCGGCGCATGGAGAATGGCTGACGGCGATCGACTGGCCCCGGCGCACGGCGTGGCTGAAGCGACTTCTCCTGCGCGTCCTCGGAGTGCGCCTCGCCGCCGTCCTGGTCGGGCGGCTCACCGGCTATCGCGGGTTCCACGCGGGGAGGCGGAAATGAAGATACTGTTCACCGGCGTGTATCCGCATCTGTACGGCGGACTGGAACGGTTCGCTGAACGCGCCGCAGCCGCGCTCCGCGCACTTGGCCACGTCGTAGACGTGGCCGGCGATCCTCCGCAGGAACTGGACGACCGCGACCTCGTGCTGATGCAGAAAATCCCTCCGACCGTGGACGGACTCCGGCGGCTGAAATCCAGATACGGCGACAGATTGCGGTTCTACGCGCACGACCATGAACTGTACTGCCTCCGCCGGCACTACTACGACCCTTTTCGCCATTTGTGCAACCGCACGTATTCGTTTCTGCCGTGCCGCATATGCGCGGCGGCGACCCGGCCAAGCTATCTAATGCGAAACCTGTTCCGTCCGCTCTGCGCGTTCCTGGACGAGATGCGGAGCGTCAGGACGTTCGTTCCATCGCACTACATCAAGGAGAATCTGCTGCGCAACGGATTCGCGCCGGAGAACGTAAAAGTCCTCTACCCGCTGTTCGTCCGTCCGTTCCGCAGCGAGGCGGAATCGCGCGGCTGGATGCCGCATGGCGCGCTGCGCGTGCTTTTCATGGGACAGATCATCGCCGGCAAAGGCGTCGGGATGCTTGTCAAGGCGTCCGGGATGATGAATACGCCGCACGAACTCACCGTGGTCGGCACTGGACGCGACGAGGCGAAACTCCGCCGCGCCGCGCCGCCGGGCGTCGTCTTCAAGGGCTGGCAGGAGAACGCGCAGCGCTTTTTCCGAGAAGCGGACGTGTGCGCCGTGCCATCGCTCTGGAACGAACCGTTCGGGACGGTTGGCGCGGAGGCTCTTTCGCACGGAGTCCCGGTCGTAACCTTCGACGTGGGCGGTCTGCGGGACTGGCTTGTTCCGGGCAAAACCGGGTTGTTCCCCAAGGCGCCCGACGGACGCACTCGCACCGCAAAGGCCCGCACCCCGGCGGCGCTCGCCGAAGCGCTCGACGCCATGGCGTCCCCTTCCCGGCTGGCGGAAATGGGCGCGAACGCGCTCGACACCGTGGAGCGGCTGTTCGATCCGGACAGATTCATCAAGGAGTTCCTCGCATGGTAAAAGCGTTCGTGTTCATCGACGCGCTCGGATGGAAACAGGCGGAGCGCTACGGATTCCTCTCCGACATCCTGCCGCATCGCCGCGCCATCGAAATGCAGTTCGGATACAGCTGCACGGCCATTCCGACCATTCTTACCGGCGAGCGCCCTTCCGTACACGGACATCTCGCGTTCTACGACTACGCGCCTTCGAAAAGCCCGTTCAAGGCGATGCGCCTCGTCGCGCCGTTCTTGAAGCCGCGCGGATTCTGGCAGCGCGGGAGGGTGCGCGGACAGCTCTCCAAGCTGGTGAAGCGCCTGTATGGCTTCACGGGATATTTCCAGCTCTACGGAGTGCCGGTGGAACGTCTTCCCCTGCTCGACTACTGCGAAAAGACGGATTTGTTCGTCAAGGGCGGTCTCGCCCCGGTGAAAAACCTGGCGGACGTCTGGAGCGAAAAAGGAATGCGCCACCTCATATCGGACTGGAGGCTGCCGGAAAGCGAAAACTTCCGCATCGCCGCCGAGGCGTTCCGCAAGGGCGAAATCGACCGGGCGTTCGTCTACTCCGCCGCCTTCGACGCCATCCAGCACGACAACGTCGGGCGTGACGAAGTGCTGCGTCCGAAGGTGGACGCCTACGCCGAGACCATCCGCGGACTTCACCGCGCGCTCGTCGAAGGCGGACGCCCGTTCGAGCTGACGGTGTTCTCAGACCACGGCATGACCCCTTTGCGCGGTACCGCCGACGCGCCCGCCGCCATCGCGAAGACCGGGCTTGCGTGGGGAAAAGACTACGCAAGCGTAATCGACTCCACCATGGCGCGGTTCTGGTGGCTTGCGGACGGTGCGGAGGCGAAAGTACGAACTGCATTCAAAGATTTCAAGGGACATTGGCTTTCGGAGGAAGAAATGCAGCATCACGGCGTGTGGCGCGAAGACCGCAAGTTCGGCGACGCGATATTCCTCGCCGACCCCGGAATACAGTTCTGCCCGAGCGACATGGGCGTGAAACCGCTGAACGGCATGCACGGCTACGATCCGTCCGACGCCGATTCGACGGCCTGTTTCCTTTCGACCGCGCCAGTTCCATCCGACGTCCGGCGAGTATGCGACTACTTCCGCGCGATGGCCTGACGGGCGGCGCGGCCTATTTGCCGTAGACCAGTATCTTCGCGAGGTGGAACGGCTCCGGCTTCTCTTGCACACCGGGAGTGCGGCGCACGCGCACGCACAGATATCTGTTTTTGTTGTCCCTCATGTCCACGCGGTACGTTTCGCGGGGCATGTCGTCTACGAACACCGGCTGCCAGTTCTGTCCGTCCTCCGAAACCTCGACTTCGATGGGCGTCATCATCGTCTGGGTTTTCTCGTCCTTGTCGGAGTTGACGACGACCACGCCCTTCACGGCCGAAGGCTTCGGGAGCATGACCATGGCCCACGGCGCGTCTTCCTTGTCCGTCCGGAACGAACTTCCGTCGCAAGGACCGTTGTCGAGCGCATGGGCGTGGCGCTCCGGGGCGTCGCCTGGCGCGGAAGACGAAGTTCTGAGCAGCCCGCTGTCGGAAACCAAGTTCTCGCCGAAGTCGCGCGTCGGGAATTTTTTGCCCTTTGGCCTGTAGCGGGAAAGTTTGTCCTGCAGCGTCGAAAGCCGCCTGAACACCGCTATGTTTCCGTTTGCGGCGGCGGACAGGATGAGCGGCGCGAGGAACGACCGGGCCGGGCCGTCCTGCCCTTTCTTCCTTCTTGCCGCCTTGTCCGCCAGCGCCAGCAGCTTTGCAAGACGATCCTTGTCGTCCACGATGAAGTCGCCGCACCACGCAAGCGCCTGCGCGAAATAGTCCCGCGTGCCCGCCTGGGCGGACAGCACCGCCATCGATACCTTGTCCATCAGTTTGCCGTCGTCGGCGACCGGCTTCGCCCATCGCGCGATTGCCGCCCTGAAATCGCCCTCTTCCTGTATCGCCTCTTCGTTCTGCCGGAGCGCCGGAGCGAACTCCACGAGCGCAGCGGCGAGTTTCGCCGCGCCGTCCTCCTCTGCGGCCGTCTGCTCGAAGTAGGGCGTAAGCAAGTCCCACAGCGGCTGGCGCCATCCTTTCAAGGCCGCGGCTGCGGACTGCGCGAACGCGCGGAATTCTTCCGCCGGACGCTGCGCGCGCGCCAGCCACTTCGAATATGCGCTCCAGGCGCCGTAGTGCGAAGGCCACGACTGGCACGCCCGCTTGTGGAACGCCGCCACTTCTTCCGCCGGACGCCCGGAACGCGCGGCGAAGCGGGCAAGCTCCGTGAAGCGATCTGCGTCGTGACGCTTTTCGCGGTCGCCCTCGAACGTCCCCTCGTTCGCCTGGAAATAGGTCCACAGTCCTCCACCCGGCCAGAATTGGCGAATGGTGGTAGGCGGAGCTATGTTGTTGTCGATGCGCCAAGAGCCGTCGAGGAGGCGCCGCGTGTATGCGCAGTGCCCCGGCTGCCCGCACGGGATCGCGGGCAGACCGTGCGCTGCGGAGCAGATTGATCCGAACGTGGAAAGCTCGCCGCAGACGCCGCCTATTATATAGGTATATTTCCTCTTCGGCCATTCTCCCGCCGCGACCCACGGTTCATAGTATGCGGCCGTGTGGATGTATTCGCCGAAGCAATTGTACATCCGATACGGAACGAACCTGTGCGCGCCGCCGTTCCTTGCCACGTTCATGTTGCAGAACTTGTCCATGAACCGCTGCTGGTTGGGCGGATCGTCCGTATCGATGGAACCGCGCGGCGCCACGGCGTACCGCCACTGCCATACGGGCTGCGTGAGCGCGTGGAGATGCAGCCGCTTCGTTTTCGCCGTCTTGCGGTAGGCGGCGAGGAAGTCCGCCAGCCAGGCCTCGTCGCAGTCCGGGTACTCCAGCGCGACGGCAGTGGCGAAGCGCCGCCCCGGCCCGTCGCCGTCGATCCACCGTCCGCCGTCCTGGTAGACGAGCGACTCCAGGGCGAAAAGCGCGCGTTTCGGGCACGGCCCGCTCCAGGCAAAGTCCTCCATCCAGACGCGGTCTTTGAGGAACTTCGAAAGGAAATCCCACGCGCCGTCGCGCGCGGCGAGTTCATTGAGATCCTCCAGTCCGACGCGACGCAGCGCGGCGTAGAGCGCAATGTCTGATTTCTGCGCCTCGTCCAGTTCGCCTTCCGCGGGAATCTTAGCGAGCCTTCCCTTGAGCGCGTTTGCGCTTATCGAACGCGACTTCGCCTCCTGCGGCGGCCTGGGGCGCAGCTTCGCGCGGCGCGGTTCCTTTTTCTCGATGTCCGCGCCGGAGAGAATGAGGTATCCCATGGCGCACTGCCCCCAGACGGTGTCGCGGCCAAGGGCCAGTGTCTTGCGCAGCAGTTTCTCCGCCTTCGCCGAGGCGCCGTCGCGCACGATGGCGTACTCCGCCATTTCTATGCACTGCCGCTGCACCACGGTCAGATGGTCGGTCGGGATTCGCCGTATCGACGCGATGAACTTCTGCTGCGCGTCGGCATATCCCTTCTCTCGCAGTTTGTTCGCCTCTTCCACGAGTTCGACGCCGTATTCCGACTCGAAGCGCATCTTCCATCCGTAGCGGTTGTCCTTGTCGAGTCGCACGAGTTCCTGCCATTCCTTTACGTATGCGAACCTGCCTACGCGAAGCCGCTTCCTTTCGAGCTCGCCGACATGGTCCGAAAGGATTTCAAAGCCGCGCCCGTATGCGTCGGCTGCTTCCTGCGGCTTGTTGGCCTTGACCATCCTGCCGCCAAGCCGGAACTGCGCCTCGGCCTCCTTGTGCGCGGCGATCGCAGCGTTGATCTGTCGGGCGAGGGTTTCCGGCTCGACATCGAACGGGATGTTCTCGATAAGGCCGAAGAGCCTGTGCGGCGACGACGAGACGAGCGAAATCGCGGGATACCGGCAGGACGGAACGCGCACTCTCTCCAGCGCCTTGTTCGCGGACGCCACTCTTGGAGTGGGCGATTCCATGTCGTCATACACCGCGAGGTCGAAGCCGCCGCTGCGCACGATTCTGCGGAAAGCCGGGCTTTTGAACGTCTTGCGCACGTCTTCGCCGCTTTCGCACCAGTCGCTCCCGACCTGCAACACGATCGCCCCGCCGCCGGCGCCGTGCGCGGCGAACGCGCAAAACGCGAAAGCCAGCGCGAAAAGATGCCTTGAGACAATTCCGCCCATCACCGTTCCTGGAAAAGATCGAGCTGCCTGGCGTCAACGGCGCGGACGTCTATGCTCTTTTTGACGGCGAGTGCGGCCGCGGCGCCCGCGCCTATGCCGGTCGCCATGGCAGGCCCCATCACTCGGCAGCTGGCAAGCGCCTCGTGCGAAGCCGAAAGGCAGCGTCCGCAGAATAGCAGACCGTCCACTTTCTTCGGCACGAGCGCGCCGTAGGGGATGTCGTACGGCTTCACGCGGCGCGCGCCGCCGGTGACGGCCTTGTCGTGCCCGTCGGCCTGCCCGGCGCCGGCGGGATTATGAATGTCGATCACGAACGAGCACCGGCGGGCGATCGCATCCTCGCGCTTGCGGCCGGAAAGGACGTCCTCCGTAGTGAGGCGGTCCACTCCCTCGAAACGGCGCGTCTCGCGCACGCCGACGACCGCCGGCATTTCGGCGATGCGGGCGTTCGCGTAGCCGGGCAGGTGGCGGCGCATCACATCGACGATCTGCGCGGCCTGCTTGCGCGCGGCGATCTCCGCCTTCGTGAGGTCTGCCGAACGCGAACCGAACAACCCGTTCACCTGCGTGGCGTTCACCACGTTGATGTTCCTCTCGCGGCCCGGATAGAGACGGATCACGCCGACTTCAGGAGGCAACTTGCCCGCCTTGATCTCGTCCTGCACGATATCCTCCCATTTTCTGCCGTTGACGATGCAGCGCTTGCTGCGGGCGTGCTCCTCCGAAACGCAGATGAACCTCTTCGCCGGATCAAAGCCGCCAACGGTGAACATGATGCTCATGGGCTGGACGAGTCCGTCGCCGGAACGCCCTTCCTCGTAAGGCACGCCCGCTGCGGCGGCGACCGCGCCGTTGCCGGTCGCGTCGATCACGACTTTCGACTTGAACGTACGCTCGCCCTCGACGCAGTGGACGCGCACGCCAGTCACGCGGTTTCCCTCCATCACCGGCCCCAGCACGTCCGCATGGAGCATGACATCGGCCCCCGCCTCCTTCAGCAGTTCGTAGGCACGGACGTCCGCCATGTGGAAATCGACGCTGCCCCCGAAGCCGATTCTCTTGGCGATATCCTTGGCGATGGGGCTGTAGGTCGCCATGGAAAACGGGCTCACCATCGCCGAAACCGCCATGCCGCCGAGACGCCCGCTCTTTTCAAGGACAAGCGTCTTAGCGCCGCGCTTCGCGGCCATGTAGCCCGCTCCGATGCCGGCAGGCCCTCCGCCCGCGACGATCACGTCGTAGACGACGCCACCGGCCGAACCCGGCTGCGCCGATACGGCGACAGCGCAAAACACGGCGCAGGCAAGCACGCAACCGCGTCCGGCCGATGCAAAAAACGATATTGCCGAATTCTTCATTTCATTCTCCGTTTTACCTCGCCCGCAGATTTACGATGCAACACCCGTTGCGAAGACAATGCAGACGATGCACCCCTGCGAACAGACGTAATCATTATATCATATCCCATCCCGGAAACGCAATGGCAGGGCGCGTCGTCCTCAGCGCGTCTGCGTTCAGATGATCCTGTCGCCCCAGAATGCGACGGACGTCTTGTCGCGCCACGGACCTGCCATGGACAACGCCCGCTCGATGTGCGATTTGCGGGCCCTGCCTTTGTCGATGCCGTGGCTCAACTCCCAAAGATGGCCGAGTACGCAGCGTTTCGGATCCACCCTGCGCAAAGCGTCGGCCACGTCTATCCTGCCCATCGGGAAAAACAGCCACAGGTCGGGCCTCCCCCATTTCACGCACAGCTTGTCGTTGGCCGGACTGCAATCGCCCGTGTGCAGAAGGCGGAAGTCCCCGATGCGCATCTCGAACGCGGTGGTGAAGTCGATACCCCATTTCTCCGGCGCATGGTCCACACGGAACGTCCTTATCGCCACGTCGTTTACCGTGAGCGTCCTTTCGCCGGGAGAAAAGCCGCACAAGGACGCCCCCTTGTTCTCCAGAAAGTGCGATACGACAGTTTTTCCGGCGGAATCCATCGCGCTGCAGAAGTTCTTGCTCCAGTGGTCGCCGTGGACATGGGTGACGAGCGCGAAGTCCAGCAGCGGCGCGAACTCCGCCGCGCGCCTGTGCTTCAGGTCTATCGCGAAGAGCGACTTCCGCGTCTTGACGACATATCCCATGTTGTACACGCTCCAGACGGCAGGCGCGTCACTAGCGACAACAGTGGACTTGGCCGCCTTCAACACCCTGTCGAAGGCGAGTTCGGCGGCTTTCAGGGCAATCAAGCCCCGCGTGTCGCCGTCATGCATGTATCTTGCATAGTCGGCGGGCGCCACGAGGCAAGTAGCCTCTTCCCATTTGTCCACGAGCCTGCGCTGCCGCGCCGCCGCGTCCTCGGCCCGCCCCCGCGCCGCCGCGAACGCCGCCGCGGCGGCGATGAAATCACGTCTTCGAATGCCAAGCGTCTGCATCGGTCTCAGCGCTACCTGAGGATGATGCACGTGCTCTTGACCAGCACCAGATCGCCGTCTACAACGCGAACCATCCAGCCATTGGGCAGATTGCCGCGCTTCGGCACGCCGATGATGGAACCGCCGTCCTGGCACTTGATCAACACTCCGGAACGTACCTTCTCGGAATCGGCAATCCGCATCGACGAACCCCTCAGGTCAAGCGTGCCCTTGTTCACGATGTAGTCGCCGACGGAGAAGTCGACCGTGCCGGTGATGCGGAGCGTGCCGTTCTGCACCGTGCCGGACTTCAGCGAAAGCGCCGAGCGCTCAAGCGTCTGTCCGCCGAGGTCGAGCACGGCGACATTCTGGTTGCCATCTTCCGAAGTCGGCAGCGCGACGCCGGGTCCGTTCTTGAGGTTGCGATAGATGACGGCCGGCGAAAGCGCCCCGTTCCACACGCGCACTTCGTCGACGTCGAGCGCCGCGTCGGTATCGTTCCAGAACGACGCGCCGAGGCAGAAATACGTCTGGTCGATCTTCTCGGTCAGCCTCCAGTCCGGAAGCGTCTGCGAGATCGAACCGACCGCGGCGCCGGTATCGGCGTTGTAGCAATGCGCCTTGACCACAGTCGTGCCGGTCGCCTCGTCGTAGTCAAACGTCATCGCCATATAGTAATTGGCATCGACCGCGAGCGTTCCCGTTCCGCCGTACGTTCCGCCGCCGGGGGCGACATCCACTCCGGAAGGACCGCCGTTGGAATCGCGGAACATGGTGTGGGTGACGACGCTCCCGGTATCCCTTCCGAGGCTGAACAGTTTCGTCCACACCGTATTCGCGCGCGGCGTGAACCAGAACTCGAGCGTGGCGCTGTCCGTCGTAATCGGGTTGGCGCCGAGATCGACGTGCTTCGTGTTCTTGGCGCCGCCAGGCAAGTGCAGCATGCCGCCGCTGATCTCGTTGTCGCCGACGTTGCGCGTCCCCTCCGCGCTGCCGGTGACGGAATCGGCGAGCGTGCCGTCGTCGAAGCT
>JAFPNP010000096.1 GCA_017411125.1 Kiritimatiellia bacterium | reverse complement strand
CGGCGGGACATGTTCTGGATCGCCCTCACTGAATGTCTTTGCAGAATCTGCGTGCCGCTTTTCGCCATAGCATCGTCGTATCTGCTTTTCCCGGTCCGAGGCAGCGCGGGCGCCTTCTTCAAGCGCAGGCTTCTTCGCGTGGCCGTGCCGTTCGCCGTGTGGGCCGCCGCCTACGTGGCGTGGTACGGAAACGGCGCGTCGTCATGGGGCAAGGCTCTCTTCAACTTCCCCGACGAGGCAGGACACCTCTGGTTCGTGCCGATGATTGCCGGACTTTACATCCTCATGCCGCTTTTGTCGCCGTGGGCGGAGAAAGTCGGCAAAGGCGAACTCCGTAGATGGATAGCTCTCTGGTTTGCGACGACACTGTTTCCGTTTCTGCGCTCGCTTTGGGGACATCTCTACGGCGAGCCGTCCTTCGGTGCGATTCCATATCTTTGGGGAGAGTGTCCGTGGAACCATTTTGGTGCATTCCATTACGTGAGCGGCTTTTTCGGATACCTCCTCATCGGACTCTGGTTCCGCAAGTTCGCCGTGGAGCGGAGCTGGGGCGCGACGTTGCGCACGGCGGTTCCCCTATGGCTTGCGGGCGTTGCGACGCTTGGAGTTCCGTTCTTTCTGTTCCCGCGTTCGTTCCCGTTTTCCGCGCCGTATGCTTCCGCCGTGGTCATGGAAACAAGCATCGAGTACTGCTCAATAGGCGTCGCGCTGGCGACCGTCGCGGCGTTTCTCGTGTTCCGCAAGGTCGGATTCCGAGGGCGCATTTACGATCTGGCAGTCCGCCCCGTTTCCGAGGCGTCTTATGGAATGTATCTGCTCCACATGTTCATTCTGCCGACCGTGTTTGCGATGTACAGGCCGCTCATGCCTACGCCGCTCACGATAGCGGCGACGGCGACGACCACGTTTGCGCTGTCCGCCGCGGCGGCGCTTCTCATCCGCCGCATCCCGGTTGCCGGCAAATGGATTTGCTGACCGCGTCGCCGCGCGGGTTGCCGCCGACGGCCCTATTTGGTAGAATATATCGCTTCGAGGTACAAGGCACAATGAACAAAACAGTTTATTTCGACAACAACGCCACCACGCAGGTCGCGCCGGAGGTGCGCGAGGCGATGATGCCGTTCTTCGGCGAGCTGTACGGCAATCCGTCCTCCATGCACGCTTTCGGCGGACAGGTGGCGAAACACGTGCAGCGCGCGCGCGAGCAGGTGGCCGCCTTCTTCAACTGCGAGCCGGACGAGGTGTTCTTCACCTCGTGCGCGACCGAATCGGACAATACTGCGATACGGGGCGTGGCCGACTGGTTCGGCACGGGCATGAAAATGGTCACCACCGCCGTCGAGCATCCCGCCGTGCTTCAGCCCGCCCGCCGCCTCAAGACGCTCGGGCACCCCGTCGTCGAAATGCCCGTGAACGGCGTCGGGCAGTTCGATCTCGACCGCCTCCGCGAGGAGTTGAAGGGCACGAAGAACGCCCTCGTCTCGATAATGTGGGCGAACAACGAGACAGGCACGGTGTTCCCCGTGCGAGAGGCCGCCGAAATCGCAAAGGAACATGGAGCGACGTTCCACACCGACGCCGTCCAGGTCGCCGGCAAGATTCCGATCGACATGAAGCAGGTTCCCGCCGACCTCCTCGCCGTGAGCGGACACAAGTTCCACGCGCCAAAGGGCGTGGGAGCGCTTTTCATCCGGCGCGGCACGAAGCTAAAACCTTTCATGCTCGGCGGGCACCAGGAGAACGGACGCCGCGCAGGCACGGAGAACGTTCCCTATATCGTCGGCCTCGCCAAGGCGTGCGAGCTTGCGATGGCGAACTACGAGGCGGAGGCGCGCCAGCTCTCCGCAATGCGCGACAGATTGCAGGCAGGCATCCTCGCCACATGCCCAAACGTGCGCGTGAACGGCGACCTCGACCACCGCCTGCCGAACACGCTCAACGTGAGCTTCGAGTACATCGAGGGCGAGGCCATAGCGTACCATCTTTCCGACGAGGGCATCTGCATATCGACCGGCAGCGCGTGCGCGTCCGGCTCGCTCGACCCGTCTCACGTGATACGCGCCATGGGCGTTCCGTTCATCGCAGTCCACGGTTCGATACGCTTCTCGCTCTCGCGCTACAATACGATGGAAGAAGTCGACTACGTTCTGGAAAAGCTTCCGCCCATCATCAAGAACCTCCGCGACCTGTCGCCCTTCGGCCCCGATAAAGGCCCGACGACGTACAAGTAAGCGACAATCGAAAGGTCTACTTCTTGAAACGGCGAGAGTTCATACGCGACACTTCTGCGGCTTCGATTGCGGCCATAGTTCCCGCTTTGGCGCAAGCAACCGAAAATAAGGCGTCACGAAAAAACCTCGGCCAATATTTCACGCCGGAGAACGTGGCTTCCTTCATGCTCTCGCTGTCGAAGACCGACAAGAACGCGATCGTGCTTGAGCCGTCCGCCGGCGAGGGCGTGTTCATTGAATTGTTGAAGAGGAAAGGTTGTGCGCGGATTGACGGCTATGAAATCGACCCTGAACTGGCGGCACAGCATGAATGCGTAAAATGCGCAAGTTTCATAGGCGCGGAAATTGCCACGCGCTACGACCTCGTCATCGGCAATCCACCGTATGTCAGATGGAAAAACCTTGGCGCCCGGTTCAAAGATGAACTTGCCGCAAATGCGCTGTGGAACAAATATTTCAATTCGCTGTGCGACTACTCATACATCTTCATGCTCAAGAGCGTTGAGGCTCTGAAAGATGGCGGCGAATTGATTTTCATCTGCCCTGAATACTGGACGAACACTACAAATGCGCAGTCGCTTCGGGACTATTTCTGCGAGCATGGCTACTTCTCGGATTTCTATATATTCAACGAATCGTCGATATTCAAGGGCGCTACGGTTTCCACAGTTGTGTTTCGCTTCGTCAAATCGCAGGATCCCGTCAAGCCAACGATGCATGTCGCCAAATTCTCGCGCAAGGCAAACCTGTCCGGCGACGTGTTGAAACGTCTTTTGGAACATACTCCGGTAGATGGCGTTGAATACATGGAGTTGAGCCAATTCCGCAAGGAAGAAAGATGGGTGTTCGCGCCCAAGGTCGAACAAGACGCTCTTGAGAGACTTATGGCGGCGTGCGTGGTAGATGTATTCGACGGAGGTCTTTTCCGTCGGAAAAAGATGTGTACCGTCCACGACGTTTGCGAGATAGCAAACGGAATGGTGAGCGGTCTCGATCGTGCGTTCCAGATTCCTGACAATATAGATCTTACGCCCGACGAGAAACGGGATTCCATACTTGTATACAAGGCCAAGGACTTAACACGCTATTGGGCGCTGCGCCCCACACGATATGTGTATGTACCTGAAAATGTGACGCACGAATCGGACTTCAAACGTATCTATCCGCATTTTCATGCGTTGATGCAGCCGAACAAAGATGCGTTGATGGCGCGATATTCTTACGGGAAAGAACTCCCTTATTGGCAGTGGTGCTTCAAAAGGAGCGAAAAGTTGTTTTCCGGCAAGGGGAAGCGCATATTCGTCCCGTGCAAGGAACGCATATCGGCGAAATCATACGTGCGCTTTGCACTTGCAGACGAAGGATTCTATCCGACGCAGGATGTCACAGGAATCTTCAAAAAAGCAGGAGTGCGAGAATCCATTGAATACATACTAGCCTATCTAAATCATCCGCTCATATTCAAATGGATACGCAACTACGGAATCGTCAAGGGAAACATAGTGGAGTTCTCGGAAAAACCACTTTCAAGCATTCCCTTCAGAAAAATAAAATGGGATAGTCGGCGCGAAACCGAATTGCATGACAAAATAGCCAAATTGACAGCTGCAATGATCGTAGAGCGCAAGATGGCGAATGCCGCGACCATCAATAGCTATCTTGGAGAGCTGATGGCATGAAAAACATCGTCGATTTCAACCTGCTTGCAAAAGCCGTGAGAGGGCTTTCCGTTCCCAGACCAACTTCGGGCACCTTGTCTGGCCATGCGGCGGGAGAACCGTTTGATAAAGCGGTATACTCGAAACTGCAGGAACAATATCCCGGAATAGTTTTCCGGCAATATGAATATCTAAACTTCCTATACCGCCGACATCTAAATGCTGTCGGAGTGGAAGCAAAGAACAAGTTGTTCGATTCTCCCACCGTCCTTTTCCTTTTGAGCAGAGGCAAGGACGCTACCAATCGATGGAGTGTGTCGTCGCCCTTCGAGGAAAAGCAAAATGACACGGCGGACATTCTTGCCGTACAAGATAACTTCTTCAACCTCATAGACGTAAAGACGCGCAATCTCGACAAGAAGGCGCAACCTCCAAATATCATATCGTCATACAAACTCGCACAGCTATGTGCCACAATGCTGGACAACGAGGATTTCAACAGTTTCACGATAGACTATTTTGAGGTGGATTGGCGACTTGCCGGAAACGACCTGGTTTGCGAGAGCGCTCATCATGCTAATTTGTTCCGCATCGATCCGTCCACGCTATATATAAACTGGGCTGCGGCCATGCAGGTGCAGTTTCATGTCGATGAATGCGACCAGTCGTTTGCGGGCCAAGGATGTCAATGGGCCAAAGAATATTTGCGCCACTTTGTGAAACAGGCAAAAGAACGCGCGCAATACATGATCAACCAATTCGTTACTCCATTTCTCAAGTACGTGGATTAAGAATGCAATGATCGGGATATCCAAACTGTATTTCGGAACAGTCGAGGCGAGCGACAGGCTGCGGTACCAAAAGGGTGCGCACCGCAAGCCGATCGTCGTGTGGAACTGCACGCCCGCGTGCAATCTCGCATGTTCGCACTGCTACGCCGCGCACTCCGGCGAACAAAAGATACTTTCTACGGAGCAGGCTCTCGCGGTGATCGACGATCTGGCGGCGTTCCGGGTTCCAGTGCTGCTTTTCTCCGGCGGCGAACCGTTCGCCCGGCCCGACATCCGGACGCTCGCCGCGTACGCGAAGTCCAAGGGGCTGCGCGTGACCTTCTCCACCAACGGAACGCTGATCGACTACGATTGCGCCGACTGGATCCGCGATCTCGGCGTGGCTTACGTCGGCATATCAATCGACGGCACCGAGGCCGTCCACGACACCTTCCGCCGCCGCCCCGGCGCGTACAGGGAGGCGCTTGCCGCAATCCGCCGTCTCCGCGACCGCGACGTGAAAGTCGGCCTGCGCGTTACGATGACGCGCGACAACGTCGCCGCCATCCCCGCCATCTTCGCGCTGATGCGGGCGGAGCGCGTGCCGCGCATCTGCCTCTACCACCTCGTCTACACAGGGCGCGGCAGGGAAATCGCCGCCACCGACCTCACGCACGGACAGGCCCGCGCCGCGCTGGACACCATTGTGGACGAGACACGCCGCTCGTTCGATTCCGGCTTTCCGACCGAAGTGCTGACGGTCGACAACCATTGCGACGGCGCCGCGCTCTATCTCAAGATGAAGGCCGAAGGACATCCCAACGCCGAACATGCGCTGGATCTTCTCAAGCTGAACGGCGGCAACTCGTCAGGCGAGGGCATCGCGTGCATTTCATGGGACGGTACGGTCTACCCGGACCAGTTCTGGCGCAACCATCCTGTAGGCAACGTCCTCGAAAAACCTTTCTCCGAAATCTGGGGCAATCCGCCGCCCGGCTCTTTGCTCGACCTGATGCGCCGCAAAAAGGAACACGTCAAAGGACGTTGCCGCGATTGCCGCTGGCTTGACATCTGCGGCGGCAACTTCCGCGCGCGCGGCGAGGCCGTGACGGGCGACATATGGGGCGAAGACCCCACGTGCTACCTGACGGACGAAGAGATAAAGGTTTCCGAATGACGGCTCCGTTCCAGATGCCGCGCGTGCTCGCGTGGGAGGTGACGCGGCGCTGTCCGCTCGCCTGCAGACATTGCCGCGCCGGCGCCGCGAACGTGTACTACGAAAACGAACTGTCCACGGAAGAGTGCCGCCGCGTGATCGATTCGCTCGGACGCATGATGGTGATATGGACCGGCGGCGAACCGATGCTGCGTCCGGACATCATCGAACTCGTCGCCTACGCTACGTCGCGCGGTCTGCGCAGCGTCATGGCGCCTTGCGGGATGCTCGTCACGGAAGAACGCCTTGCCGCGCTCAAGTCCGCCGGCGTGATGGCCTGTTCATTCTCCCTCGACGGGCCAGACGCCGCCTCGCACGATGCGTTCCGCGGCGTATCCGGCGCATACGAAAACGTGACGCGCGCCATGCGCATCGCGCGAGCAACCGGCATGCCCTTCCAGGTGAATACGACCGTCTCCACGCTCAACGCGGACAAACTCGACGCCATCTACGCCCGCGCCGTGGAGCTTGGCGCCTCGAAACTCGACCTGTTCTTCCTTGTGCCCGTCGGACGCGGCAAGGGCATCGCCGACTACGCGCTTTCGGACGAGCAGACGCGCCACGTCCTCGACTGGGCCTTCGCAAAGGCAAAGGCCGGCCCGCTCGCCATCAAAGAGACGTGCTGTCCGTCCGCCCCCGCATACTGGGCCGCGCGCGGAGGCGAAGCCGTCTGCGGGCCGCGTCCTTGCGGATGTCTCGGAGGACGAGGCTTCGCGTTCCTTTCGCACGTAGGCGATTTGCAGACGTGCGGCTTCATCGACGTGCCGTGCGGCAACATCCGCGACTTCGGCCTAGACTTCCGCGCACTCGCCGCCGCCGCCGACAATCCGCTCGGTTCCGCCGGCACCTGCCGCACGACGGCGGGAGGTATGGTATAATACACCCCAACGCCTATGGAACAGACACTCGACAACATCCGCAACTTCTGCATCATCGCGCACGTGGACCACGGAAAGACCACGCTCTCCGACCGCATCCTCGAGCTTACGCATGCCATCAGCGCGCGCGAACTGAAGGAGCAGACGCTCGACGCGATGGATCTGGAGCGCGAACGCGGCATCACGATCAAGAGCCACCCCGTGTCGATGGAGTACGCGGCGAAGGACGGCAAGACGTATCTCTTCAACCTCCTCGACACGCCCGGCCACGTGGACTTCGCCTACGAGGTGAGCCGCTCCATGGGCGCGTGCGAAGGAGCGCTTCTCGTGGTGGACGCCGCGCAGGGCGTCGAAGCGCAAACCGTGGCGAACACCTATTTCGCGCAGGACGCCAAGCTCGAAATCGTGCCCGTCCTCAACAAGGTGGACCTGCCCGGCGCGGATGTAAAGGAGGTCAGCCGCGAGATCGAGGACATCCTCGCCATTCCGATGGACGACCCGCTGCTCGTGAGCGCCAAGACCGGCATGGGATGTCCGGACGTGCTCGAGGCGATCGTCAAGCGCATTCCGCCGCCGAAGACGCGCGGGGCGGACGCTCCGTTGCGCGCGCTCGTGTTCGACAGCGTGTTCGACGAATTCCGCGGCGTGATAACATACGTGCGCGTGGTGGACGGCAGCGTAAAACCCGGACAAGGCGTCACGTTCATGGGTTCGCGCGTCTCCACCACGATACACGAAGTCGGCGTGTTCTCTCCCGGCAAAAAGCCGGTGGACTGTCTTTCGGCTGGACAGGTTGGGTATCTCGTCGGAACGGTGAAAGACCCCAGCGAAATCAAGATCGGCGACACGGTGACCACGTCGAAGTTCGGCGCGGACGATCCGCTCCCCGGCTTCCACGACATCCATCCGACGGTATTCTGCGGCATCTATCCGATGTCCACCGACGAGTTTCCTAAGGTGGAGCAGGGCCTCGAGAAACTGCATCTCAACGACAGCGCCTTCACCTTCCACCACGAGAGCTCCATCGCCCTCGGCTTCGGCTTCCGCTGCGGCTTCCTCGGTCTGCTCCACATGGAGATCGTGCAGGAGCGTCTGCGGCGCGAGTTCGGCCTGGACATAATCTCGACCACGCCCGGCGTCGTCTACAAGCTCAAGATGAAGGGCGGCGAGGAGCGCGACCTCGACAATCCGCTCCAGATGCCAGACCCTTCCACGCTCGAAACGATCTCCGAGCCTGTCCTCAAAGCCCGCATCATCACGCCGACGGAATCCATAGGCGACGTGATGAGAATCGTCATGGACCGGCGCGGCACGGTGGAGGGCACGGAATCGATGGACACGAAACGAGTGATGCTGCACTGCCGCCTGCCGCTGAACGAAATTCTAATCGACTTCCACGATACGCTCAAGAGCGTGTCGCACGGGTACGCTTCGATGGACTACGAACCTGACGGATACCAGGCGAGCGACATCGTGCGGATGGACGTGCTGCTAAACGGCGAGACGGTGGACGCTTTCGCGACGATGGTACACCGCTCAAAGGCCCGCGCGCGCGGAATCCAGATGTGCAAGGCTCTTGCCGAAACGATCCCGCCGCACCAGTTCAAAATCCCGGTGCAGGCCGCCATCGGGCGCGAAATAATCGCCCGCGAGGACATCCGCCCGTTCCGCAAGGACGTGCTCGCCAAGCTCTACGGCGGCGACGTGACGCGCAAGATGAAGGTACTGGAGAAGCAGAAACGCGGCAAGGCGCGCATGAAAGAGTTCGGACATGTGAACGTGCCGCAATCGGCATTCATCGCGGTGCTGAAGGGAACCGTGAAGGAATCTTAAAGAGGAAGAATACGAAATGTCACCTACGCTGGAAAAGGTCGCGGCGGCGCCGCAGGAGTATCCATTCGACGTGGACGTCCTCGGCGAGTGCCGCATCGCCTCGCCTGTGAGGAAACACGAGTTCGTGCCGGACGGCGCGCGCGTGCTGATGAGCGCGGACGTGCATCTGCTCAACTGGCTGCGCGAAAAACTTGGACGCGAACCTTCGTTCGAACGCGCCGGCCCGAAAGCGAGAATATTCCACGATCCAAGCTGGACGCGCGCGGGAATCCTGACGGCGGGCGGGTTGTGCCCCGGCCTCAACAACGTAATCAAGGGGCTTGTCGAGATACTCTCTTTCGACTACGGCATCCAGACGATCTACGGCATTCGATTTGGATACGCAGGCTTGAATCCAGAATGCGGCTACACCCCGATGCTGCTCGACCCCGACGCCGTGGATACAATCCATGAACACGGCGGAACGATACTCGGCAGTTCGCGGGGCCGCCAGCCGACAGAGACGATCGTGGACACTCTCGTGCGCATGAACATCAACGTCCTCTTCTGCATCGGCGGCGACGGCTCCCTGCGCTGCGCCCGCGACGTTGCGGAGGAGTGTCTGCGGCGGAAGCTCTCGATATCGGTAATCGGCGTTCCAAAGACCATCGACAACGACCTGCAGTTCGTGGGACCGAGTTTTGGATTCGAGACCGCCGTCGCCGAAGCCACGAACGTAATACGCGACGCGCACGTGGAGGCGAAAGGCACGTTCAACGGCATCGGCCTCGTAAAGCTCATGGGCCGCGACTCCGGTTTCATCGCCGCATACGCCGCCGTGGCGAATCCCGTCGTCAACTTCTGCCTGATTCCCGAGACGGACTTTGACTTGGACGGTCCAGACGGTCTTCTCGCCGCGCTGGAGCGCCGCTTCAAAAGCGGCAAGACGCATGCCGTCATAGTGGTCGCCGAAGGTGCCGGGCAGAAGTTCTTCCGTGGCGGCGAAGAAATGCGGGACGCCAGCGGCAACGTGCTCAAGAAGGACATCGGCGATTACCTGAAGCGCCGCATTTCCGACTACTTCAAGGACAAGGGCGTCACGGCGAGCGTGAAGTACTTCGATCCCAGTTACATGATCCGCAGCGTCCCGGCGCGCGGAACGGACGCCATCCGCTGCTATCTGCTCGCGCGCGCGGCGGTACACGCCGCCATGGCGGGGCGAACCAACTGCGTAGTCGGATCCGTCGGCGATCTTTACACGCTCGTGCCCATCAAGCTCGCAACCATCGAGCGCCAGCAGGTGTACCTCAACGGCGACCTCTGGCGAAGCGTCACCGACGCGACAGGGCAGGAGTTCTACTTCTCCCAGAACGCGGCCGCGGCGAAGAACGTCATGGCGCCGTAGAGCCCTGTGCGGGTGGTCGGGTGGATGGTGTCAGCAAAAGATTCGCCCTGTTCGAAAGGGCCTTTCTGGATGGGACGGACGTTCCGTCTCAATCCTTCGCCCTGCCTTCGTTCACGGGTTCGGCGACGGCGTTCGCCGCGGCGGCGCTTGCCCGCAACCCGCGCGAGGGCGGCGCACCGTTCGTATTGGCCGTCACGGCCGGCTTGCCGGATGCAGACTCCGTGTGCGGTGATCTGCGAGTCGTCGGCGGCGAATGCGACGTACGGACGCTCGAATTTCCGCCGCCGCTAGAGGACGATCCGTCATCCACTGCGGCGCGGCTCAAGGTGTCCGCCGCGCTGGGCGCGTGGCGGATGCGTCCGTACCCGATCGTCGTCATCGCGCCGAGCGCGGCGCTGACGACAGGCGTGCCGGACGGCGCGGCGGTGAACGCAGCGGTGGTTCGGCTTGTCCCCGGCGAAACGGAAAGCGCATTCACGCAGGTGCAGGAGAGACTTCGCTCGGCAGGATACGAAAGGACGGGCGAAGTGTCCGCCGTAGGACAATTCGCAGTTCGCGGCGGCGTTCTCGACGCATGGTCGCCGGACGCGGCGAGGCCGATCCGCGCCGAGTATTTTGGCGAAGAACTGGAATCGCTGCGCGAGTTCGACCCGTCGCTGCAAACTTCAATCAGGAAAATCCCGTCTGCGGAGCTTGCGCCGGTGGCAGTGGATAGCGGCGAGGAGACGAGGCTTGTCGAAGTACTGCCGGACGGCGCCACGATACTCTGGCTCGACCACAACTCATATGCGGAGCTTGCCCATTCAGTTCCCGAAAGCGCGAGCTTCAGGCAGGTGTTCACTGGTTCCCCCACACCGCAGGGCGTTCCCGACGGAACATTCGTCAGTTCGCCTCTTCCCGGATTCGCGGAACTCGGCATCGAGACGGCGCGAAACCCGGAACTCCTCGAGGCCGCGCGCGCAAGACTCGCCGCATATCTTGTGGCGGCGGAAAAGAAAGGCTCGCTCGTCGTTGAAGACGGAGAGCTTTCCGGCGGGTTCGAGGTTTCCGGGCTCGTGGTCGTCACGAAGGGCGACCGCGTGTTCGCGCACAAGGGCCGCGCGCCGCGAGCAATGGCGCAGACGGCCAGCACGGGGCAAAGGCTTTCCGAGTCGCTCGACATCGAACCGGGCGAGTACGTCGTACACGTCGACTACGGCATCGGGCGATTCCTCGGCTCCACGGAAGTAGAGGTGGGCGGCTCCCGGAGCGAGGTGTTCACCATAGAGTATGCGGACGGCGGCAAGCTGCACGTCCCCGTCACGCACGCGCACCTGCTTTCACGCTACGTCGGAGTGAAGGGCGAGAAGGTGAAGCTGCACCGCCTTGACGGGAAGCGGTGGACCAAAGACAAGACAAACGCGCAGCGGGCGGTGCAGGATCTTGCGTCCGCCCTGCTCGAAACGCAGGCCCGCCGCGCCGTCGCTCCAGGATTCGCATACGATTTGGACGCCCCCGGCATCGCCGCGTTCGAGGCGGCGTTCCCATACGAGGAAACCGACGACCAGGCGCGGGCGATCGAAGACGTCAAGAACGACATGGCGCAGACCAAGCCGATGGACCGCCTCATCTGCGGCGACGCCGGCTATGGCAAGACAGAAGTCGCCATGCGCGCGGCGTTCATTGCCGCCATGAACGGACGCCAAACCGTTCTTCTCGCGCCGACCACCGTTCTCGCCGAACAACATTACGAAACGTTCCTTGCGCGTTTCGACGGCACGCCCGTGCGCATCGAGGCGATGAGCCGCTTCCAGAACGACGAAGTGAAAAAAGGCACGAGGGCGCGGTTGCTTTCTGGCGCGACGGACATCGTGATAGGGACGCACGCGTTGCTCTCCGCCAAGGTACTTTTCCACGACCTCGGCTTGATAATCATCGACGAGGAACAGCGCTTCGGCGTGCGCCACAAGGAACACCTCAAGCGGCTGCGCGCGACGGCGGACGTACTGACGATGAGCGCCACGCCGATTCCGCGCACTCTCTATCTCTCCATGACAGGCGCGCGCGACCTCTCGCTGCTGCGCACGCCGCCGCGCGAGAGAGTGGCAGTCGAAACGAAAGTCGTGTGCGACACGGACGAGACCGTCCGGGCCGCCATAACGCGCGAGCTGGCGCGCGGCGGGCAGGTGTATTTCCTGTACAACCGCGTACTTACAATCGACAAAGCGGCGGAGCGGCTGCGGACGCTTGTTCCCGAGGCCAAGATCGAAATCGCCCACGGGCAGATGCGCACCGAAGAACTGTCGGCCAAGATGCAGTCCTTCGCCAAAGGACGCTCCGACGTGCTTCTCTGCACCACGATAGTGGAAAGCGGCCTCGACATTCCCCGCGCAAACACGATACTCGTGGATCGGGCCGACCGCTTCGGCCTTGCGGAACTTTACCAGCTGCGCGGGCGAGTGGGGCGTTCGGCGCGGCAGGGCTATGCATATTTCCTCCTTCCAGCAGAAGGCCTAGTGGACGCCGAAGCGCGCGAGCGGCTTGACGCATTGAGAAAACACTCCGGGCTCGGTGCGGGCTTCGGAATCGCCATGCGCGATCTCGAACTCCGCGGCGCAGGCAATCTCCTCGGACGGGAGCAGAGCGGACACATCGCCGCCGTCGGTTTCCAATTGTACTGCCAGCTTCTCCAGCGCACAGTGGCGCGATTGAAAGGCGAGGGCGTACCGGACGTCGTGGACGTGTCGCTGAACTTCGACTTCCTAGACTATTCACCCGGCGCAGCCGACGCGGATGCCTGCGGCGCGTGCCTGCCATACGACTATGTCGAGGACGAGGCGCAGCGCATGGACTTCCACAGGCGACTTGCCGCCGCAGCCACGCCGAAGGACGTGAAGCACCTTCGCGTGGAACTGGCCGACCGCTACGGAAAACTGCCGAAAGCTGCGGCGCGGCTGGTAAAACTGGCGGAATTCCGCGTACTGTGCGCCAAATCCGGCATACGCCGCATCGACGTGCGCAAGGGACGTGCGGTGTTCTACCGCATCAACGAACGCGATCCGGCGTTTGTGGAGAACCTGTCCGGCGCGACGCCGGAAAAGCGCCTCGCCGCCCTTGCAAAATGCATTGTCGGCCCCAATGCCCGATGACCAAACATGGCATGGGGAAACGCGGCAGATCGCGCGGAACGTCGATTCGGTTTCGGGGGCATACTTGCGTATGCGCACTATGGCTTGGTTCATCGTCATTGCAGTTTTCTCTCCCTTGCAGGATTTTCCGATTTCCCTATAGGCTCGCAAGCGTCTCCCTATAGGCTCACGATTGTAGATAGTGCAGCGTGACGCGCAGCCCGGTGTCGGCTGCAGAACTGAACGCAATTTCTATCGAATTCTTCGCAAGGTTGCGCCCGGTGAACGTGACGGATAGCTGCGTGGTCGTCGAACCTTGGCATCACTGATGCCCACGCCGTTCACGACGCCAAGACGGCTTGCATGTCGGGGTTGCAGTAAATGGCATCACAGACCTTGCCGAAGAGCCTTTCGCCTTTCTCGCCCACGCCCTTGCCGTCACAGTCTTCATGGCTTCGGCAGGGAAAACCCCCGTCTCGCGCAGACGGGAAGCAGTATCCCACGCGAAACAGCACAAGCGGAAAATGGAGAAGTACGCAAATATGGTTTTTGCAAAAGAAAGGAAATATCCATTGACCCAAAAGATGACAATGGTGTATAATTTTATTTTCGAAAGATAATTAGTAATTAGGTAAACAAACAGGAGGGCGCAAGTCCATGAAGAAATCCATATTGAAGTTCGGCGTGAAGCCGGGAACGGCGAGACACATTCTGGTGGCTGCCGCGGTAGCGTGCTGCTGCATGGCGCACGGCGCCGACAACGGAAACCGTCCAGTGCGCGGAGGCGACTGGAAAGTCGTGTACTCTTCTGCGGAGGGACCGCAGGGAAGGGCGCTCGAAGTGTTGACGGAGCGGCTTTCGCCGCATCTCCTGCGCGAGCAGTATCTGGCGACGCAGCACGTGTTGCCGATGGAAAAGGCTGGATCGAAGCTGCCCAAAGAGAAAAAGCACAGGATAGTGGTAGGGATTCCGTCGGAAAACTCCGTGCTTCGCGACTGCCTCAAGGGCGCCGTGCCACCGGAGGGCGGCTACTTGATACGCACGGGCAGCGAAAACGGCGCGAATACCGTTCTCATCGCCGGTGCGACGCCGGAGGCCGTGCTGTGGGGCACGTTCGAGTTTCTGGACGTGACCGTGCCCGACCTTGAATGGAACATGTACCACGATCCGCACCGTTTGTATTCCGGCACGCTTTTCCGTTCGGGCAAGCTTCTGCCGAAGTTCGAGGTGGCGCGTCGTCCCCAGACGCCCATCCGCAGCATATTCGCATGGGGGCAGGTGATAGACGACTACCGGTCTAAGTTCCGCGAAATGGCGCGCGCCCGTTTCAACCGCGCCATCATCTGGAACAAGTGGCAGGTGATCAACGCGAAGGACGTTGTGGATTGCGCCCACAGCTGGGGCGTCAAGGTCTACTGGGGCTTCGCGTGGGGATGGGGCGACGGTTGGGAAAAGACCGACGTACATCACCTCGACAAGTTGGCCGACCGCATTGTGAACGAGTGGCGGCGCGTGTGGAAGCCGATGGGCGGCGACGGAATCTACTTCCAGAGCTTCACCGAGACGTCTCTGCAGGAACTCAACGGGCGTTCCATCGCGGAGGCCGTGACGGAGCTGGTGAACATGGTGTCCAAGCGCATCCATACCGAGTCGCCAGACTTGAAGATCGTTTTCGGGTTGCACGCCAACTCCATCCAGAAACCCGGCGCGACCGAGGCGATCGCCAAGACCGATCCGTCGCTCGAAATTCTCTGGGAGAACTGCGGCGGTTTCCCGTTTGGCGACGTATGGGGCAACCCCGATACGGCGTTCTGCGACAAGATCGTCGCGATGTCGCCGTCCGTCGGGCTGAGCTGGAAGGCGCAGCTGCGCCTCGACTGGGCGACGTGGGTCGAACCGTGCGGACCGTTCGTGCTGGGCTGCGCAGGGCAGCGCGTGAAGGAGCGCGACCAGGAGTCCGTGGCGCGTCGCGGCACCTTCTTCGACGAGGTGTGGATGAGTCGCGGGAAGGTAGCTTACGACTTCGTGCGCCACATGCGTTCGGGCGCGAAAAAGCCCGTCGAGTTCAACGCCGTCGCGGAATACACGCCGCCATATGGCTTCACGACGCACTGCCAGGCCGAACTGTTCTGGAACACGGACGATTCGTGGGAGGAGATAATGCGCCGCGCCCGCGCCAGAGCGAGGCCTGAGTGGTGATTGCCGCCTGACGGCGGACGGCGGGAGGATTTGCCGATGAAAAGCGTGTTTTCGCTTGCGGGCGTTGTCTGCGCGGTGTCGCTGGGCGGACTTCTGTTTGGTTTCGACACCGGCGTGATTTCTGGATGCGAGGAGGCGATACAGGCGGAGTTTTCGCTGTCGCCTTTCTGGCACGGGCTCGTGGTGGCCGGGGCGCTGCTGGGGACGGTGTTCGGGGCGCCGGCCGCCGGGCGTATGTGCGACCGGATGGGGCGCAAGCCGACGCTCGTCTGGACGGGCGTTCTGTTCTTCGTGTCGGCGGCGGGATGCGCATTGACGCCGGGAGGCGCAGCAGGGCCTGCTTTCCTTGGAATCATGCGCTTCATCGGCGGCGTCGCGATCGGCGGCGTGTCGGTGGCGGTGCCGATGTACATCGCGGAGATCGCGCCGCCCGAAAGGCGCGGACGGCTCGTGCTGGTCAATCAGTTCTGCATCGTGCTCGGCATTGTCGTGTCGTACGTCTCGAACTACTGCGTCGCGAAATGGCTGCCGTTCTCGCCGTCGGTCGTTTGGCGGGCCATGCTGGGCGCGGAGTGCGTTCCGGCCGCGCTGTATCTGGCGGCGCTCGCGCACGTGCCGGAAAGCCCGTACCAGGCGCGGGTGACGGCCGGTGCACCGCTTTTCGCACGCAGGAATCTCAGGCCGATTCTTCTCTGCTTCACGGTGGCGTTCTTCAGCCAGTTGTCGGGCATCAACGCCGTCAACTACTACGCGCCGCGAATCTTCAAGATGATCTTCGGCGACGGAAGCGAACTTGTGTCGCTGGCCGGGACGATAGGCGTGGGCGTGGTGAACCTCGTGTTCACCGTCGCGGCGTTCTTTCTCATCGACCGTTTCGGACGCAAGCCGCTGCTAGTTTCGGGATGCGCGGCGATGGCCGCAATGCACGGGCTCGTGGCGTGGCAGATTTCGCTGGGGACGGCCTGCACGCCATGGCTCGCGATGCTCGGCATATACGGGTTTATAGCCGCCGTCGCATTCTCGGCAAGCGCGGTAATATGGGTGTTCATTTCCGAAATCTTCCCGCCGGACGTCCGGGCGAAGGGGCAGAGTTTCGGCGGGACCGTCCATTGGGTGATGTGCATGCTCGTCTCGTGGCTGTTCCCCGTCGCGGTCGCGCGCACCGGCACCGGGGCGTTTGCGTTTTTCGCCGCCATGATGCTGCTTGAGGCGGTCTGGGCGGTGTTTTTCATGCCGGAAACGAAAGGAAAGGCAATTGATGCTGTCTAATACTGAAATGCAGGCCTTTGTGGCCGCGTTCGGCGAGAAATGCCGGACGGAGCTTTTGGATTCGATAATGCCGTTCTGGATGGAGCACGGGCTCGACCGCGAGCACGGAGGCGTGTATACTTGCCTCGACCGCGACGGGACGCTGATGGATTCCACGAAGAGCGTTTGGTTCCAGGGAAGGTTCCCGTACGCGCTGTCATATGCGTTCAACCACGTAGAGAAGAACCGGGAGTGGCTTGCGGCGGCAAAGAGCTGCATCGACTTCTTCGAGAAGTACTGCTTCGATTCGCGCGGAAGGATGTATTTCGAGGTGGCGGCGGACGGAACGCCGCTGCGGATGCGGCGCTACGTGTTCTCGGAGTGTTTCGCGGCGATTGCGCTGGCCGAGTACGCGCTCGCCTCCGGCGACGGTTCGTGCGCGGAGCGCGCACTCGCCCTTTTCCGGCGCATACGGTCGTTCGCCAGCAATCCCGCGATGACGCCGCCGAAGTACGAACCTGCGATGGCCGCGCAGGGACATTCGCTCACGATGATTCTCATCAACGTGGCGCTCGTCCTGAAACAGGTCTGTTCCGATCCGGCGCTCGACGCGCAGATCGACGAATCCATAGACAGGCTGATGCGGTATTTCGTGCGCCCGGAGTTCAAGTGCGTGCTGGAAACCGTCGGCCCGAACGGAGAGTTCATCGACACTATCGCGGGCAGGACGATAAATCCCGGCCACGCGATCGAGACTTCCTGGTTTCTGATGGACGTGGCGAAAGCGCGCGGCGACGGGGAACTGCTGCGCCGCGCCGTCGAGATACTCGACTGGTCGTGGGACTGGGGCTGGGACGCGGAGTGCGGCGGCGGCGGAATCATTTCATTCCGCGACTGCCGCGGTTTCCCGCCGCAATGCTACGAGCAGGACATGAAGTTCTGGTGGCCGCAGTGCGAGGCGACGATCGCCATGCTGGAGGCGTGGATACTGACGGGCGAGCAACGCCACTTCGACAGGTTCCGGCTGGCGTCGGACTGGATGTGGAGTCACCTGCGCGATAGCGAACACCCAGAATGGTTCGGCTACCTGCACCGCGACGGCACGGTGGCGCAGCCGGCGAAGGGCAACATCTTCAAAGGACCTTTCCATATTCCGCGCATGCTCGTCAAATGCACGATGCTTGCGGGAGCTGCACAATAACCGCGATGCGCAAAGAACGCATTCCGCTTCGGCAAAATATGTTATACTATGCGCCATGGCACACACAGCAGCAGTTTATCCGGGCACGTTCGACCCGATGACGCGCGGTCATTTTGACTTGATTACGCGCGCGGCGGGTCTCTACGACCGGCTTCTCGTGGCCGTCGCCGCGACGAGCGCGAAAACCGGCGCGCTTTTCGACGCGCGGCACCGCATCGACATGATCCGCGAGGACGTCGCAAAGGCCGGGCTCGCGAACGTCGAGGTTGAGGTCTTGGATACGCTGCTTGTCGATTTTTGCCGCAGGCATGGAGTGCGTGTCGTCATTCGCGGAGTGCGCGTCTATTCTGATTTCGAATACGAATTTCAGATGGCGCTCACAAACCGACGCATGGCACCGGAAATCGAAACGCTGTTCATGATGCCAAGCGAGAACCTGGCGTATGTGACGGCGTCCACCGTGCGCGAGATTGCACGCTACGGCGGCGACACGTCGCCGTTCGTCACTCCGGCCGTGCAGCGCCGGCTGGAGTCCGGAGTGTGACGTGGAGGAGAACCTTGCCATAGATGTCGCCCGTCTCGACCGGGACGGCGAGGAGATTGAAGGCGTCTTGGACGATGCCGTACTCGACCTGCACGACGACTACCTGCGTCCTTTTGCCGGCATCCGCTATTCGCTGTTCGCGCAGCTGGCGGGGCGTGAACTCATAGTGCGCGGCAGGCTGGAACAGGATTTTGACGCCGTATGCTCGCGCTGCGGGACGGATTTTGACTTCACGGCGGAAGTCCCGGACTTTTTGGCGAGCGTAGCGACGGATGAAAAAACTGAAATTGTGGATTTGACTGATGAGGTGAGACAAAGTATAATATTGTCTCTTCCGACATACCCGGTGTGTCGGGCGGACTGCCGCGGGGTGTGTCCGTCGTGCGGGAAAAATCTCAATAAGGGATCCTGCACGTGCAGACGTAACGACCGCGACGACCGTTGGGGTGCGCTTGACGCGCTTCTTCCGGGAAAAAAAGATTGAAGAACAAAGAAAGAGAGAGCACAAATGGCATCACCTAAGCATAAGAAGTCCAAAATGCGCAAGCGCCAGCGCGTAGGCCAGTTGGAGAAGGCGGTTCTCGCCTCCGTGCAGACGTGTCCGGAATGTGGCGGATTGAAACAGACGCACCACGTATGCCCTAATTGCGGCATGTACAAGGGCCGCAAGGTTTTGAGCGTAACTGCAAACTAAGGAAAGTATGACTCGCATTGCACTTGATGCAATGGGCGGCGACAACGCTCCGGGTGCAATCGTCCGGGGCGGTGTTGAAGCTGCCGCAGGCTTGGAGGACGTAAAAGTCCTTCTTGTCGGCGTCAAGGAGCAAATAGACGTCGAGCTGGCGAAGTACCCGAAGGACGTTGCCGCTGCGACGAAAAATGGTTCGCTTGAAGTCGTACATGCGCCTGATGTCGCGGAGATGGACGAAAGTCCGGTGACCGCCGTCCGCAAGAAAAAGGACTGTTCGATAAACGTCGCAATGCGGCTTGTGAAGGAGGGGCGGGCAGACGCATTCGTGTCAGCCGGGAACTCCGGCGCGGTTGCGACGAGCGCAATTCTCAACCTTGGCCGGATCAAGGGCGTGCAACGCCCGGCGATTGCGACGGTTTTGCCCACGCGCATCCCCCGTCGCCCGCTTCTGCTGCTTGACGCTGGTGCAAACATGGACTGCCATGCCGACTGGCTTGTGCAGTTCGCGATCATGGGCAGCGTCTATTCGCAAGCCGTGTTGAAGCGCACGAAGCCGCTCGTAGGACTTCTTTCCATCGGCACGGAGGACTGCAAGGGCAACGAGATGACCAAGGAGACGTTCCGTCTGCTAAAGGAGGTGAAGGGCATCGACTTCCGCGGCAACGTGGAGGGGCATGACATCTTCCAAGGACAGACGGACGTGGTGGTGTGCGACGGCTTTGTCGGAAACGTGGTCTTGAAGACGAGCGAGTCGCTGGCGCACGCAGTGAGTTATTTCTTGAAACGCGAGTGCTTCAGAGGGATGTTCCGGGTGCTCGGAGCGTTGCTTCTCAAGGGAGCGTTCAAAAGCCTCAAGGCGCAGCTGGATCCCGACATCTACGGCGGGGCGCCGCTTCTGGGCGTTCCTGGAGCCGTCATCATTACGCACGGCAGTTCGTCGCACAAGGCGATATATTATGCGGTGAAAGCCGGAGTGAATGCGGCGCGCAACGACGTGTCGGGGTTGATAGCTTCGCACATCGAGGAATACGAGACCTCGCGCAAGTCGTTTTGATCTTTTACGTTCGGGGCGTTGCACAGCCTGGTAGTGCGTCTGCTTTGGGAGCAGAATGTCGGAGGTTCAAATCCTCTCGCCCCGACCATCTTCAAACGGTACTAAGAGAATCTCTCCTTATTACCGTGTAATACGAACCCCAGAAAACCCCAAGTAATTTGGGGTTTTTCGCTTATCAGGGGTTTCCCGCCGTATCCATCTTCGGCGGGAGAGATACAAAATCTCTCCTCGATTCTCTGCCCCACCCGAAATCCTCTCTGCGTATGTTGTAGCACCTACAAGATACGCTTTGCCATTGTTTTACAGGGGTTTCGTGAAATCCGACGCCCCGGAAAACGTATGTTGTAGGACTTTATCGTAGAGAGCCGTGTGCAAGGCAACACACATGAAAAGCGTAAAAACCGCCTACCACTACAACCTGCGCGGCAATAAGTATATGCAGGAACACAAGGAGCCTGCACATGACAAATTCGACCGCACAGACGATAGCCGCCCTCGCCCTGCTTCTCAAGGGCGTGATGGCGCGAATAAATCCTAATCTTTGGACTGGATATATCTGAAATACTATGGCTATATATGTCCCGCACACTGTAAAAGGAACTATCGGAAGATGGATGAACTGCCAGAAAGCCTGAAAGACGAAATCGACGCGCTCGATTCCCTCGACGCTCGTGCGCTCCGGCGACGGTACGCGCCGCTCGTTGCCGATCTCCCCAACTGCGCCCTGAGCGGCGTTCTGCGCGCGACCGTGGCCTATCGGCTGCAGGAACGGCACTACGGCCTGTCCCTCTCAGAGGAGGCGACAGCGTGGCTTGACGAGGCCGCTGACGACAAGCGGATGTTTCCGGACGGACGCAAGGTCGGATCGGGCGCACGGCTCGTCCGGTTCTGGAAAGGCGAGAGGTACGAGGCAGTTGTCCGGGACGACGGGCGGTACGAATATGACGGTGAAATTTACTCGTCGCTCTCCGCCGTCGCCAAGGCCATCACGGGGACGCACTGGAACGGACGCCTCTTTTTCGGAGTGAAGTAGATGCAGAACATGAAGACGAAATGGTGCGCGGTCTACACGCGCAAATCGACCGACGAAGGGCTGGACTCGGCGTTCAACTCGCTCGACGCGCAGTACGACGCCTGCTCCGCATACGTCAAGAGCCAGGTTGGAATGGGCTGGAGGCTCGTCGACAAGAAGTACGATGACGGCGGCTACTCCGGCGGTACTATGAACCGCCCCGCCCTCACGGAGCTGCTCAAGGACATCGAGGCCGGGCAGATCGACATCGTGGTCGTGTACAAGATCGACCGACTCTCGCGCTCCCTCTGCGACTTCACCGACCTCTCGAAGCTCTTTGAACGCCACGGGGTGTCATTCGTCTCGGTCACTCAGCAGATAGACACCTCAAACGCCGCCGGGCGGATGATGCTCAACATCCTCATGTCCTTCGCCCAGTTCGAGAGGGAGATGACAGCCGACCGCATCCGCGACAAGATATACGCCTCGAAGAAGCGGGGGATGTGGACGGGCGGCCCCACGCCCTACGGCTACGTACTCGCCGACAAGCAGCTCAAGGTCGATCCTGACGCGGCGGAGGCCGTGCGCATGATGTTCCGCCGCTACGCCGCCACCGGCTCGTCGCTACAGGTTGCGAGGGAGCTGAATGAATCGTCCTGCAGGCGGG
>JAFPNP010000095.1 GCA_017411125.1 Kiritimatiellia bacterium | reverse complement strand
GTCGGGGCAGGGGCCTTCCTTCAAAAACTTCGCGACGCGCTTCATGCCCTTCTCGTCCTTCACGTTCTTGAGCGCGTTTTCGACGGTGTTGATGGCGTTGAAGAAGGTGAAGTCCATCTCGCCGGAACGCCCGTCCTTCTTGATCTGATAGACCATGTGGTGCTTTTCCGGCGGCGCGTGCAGGACGATGTCGCGCTCGCGGTCTGTGAGATCGCGCCACGGCACGTCCGTCCTCACGCCGAGGTGGTCGCGCGCGATGTCCTTCATGAGCGACCACATGAGCGACTGCCACGGCGCGACGGCGCCTTCGTCGATCGTGAGCGAATCGTCGGGGACGATCGTCGCCATGTCCACTTCGCGCACCACGCCCGTTCCGTCGCACCGCTTGCACGCACCCTGCGAATTGAAGGCGAGCTCCTCCGCGCCGGGCGCGAAAAAGCGCGCGCCGCATTCGGGGCAGACGAGCTCGCGCTCCGCCGCCACGTCCAGCGACGGCGCAAGGTAGTGTCCGTTCGGGCATCTGTGCGACGCGAGGCGCGAATACATGAGCCGCAGCGAGTTGAGCAGTTCCGTCGAGGTGCCGAACGTGGAACGGATGCCCGGAACGCCCGGACGCTGCCGGAGCGCCAGTGCTGCCGGCACGTAGCGCACGTCGTCCACCTCCGCGCGCTCCGCCTGCGTCATGCGCCGGCGGGTGTAGGTGGAAAGCGACTCGAGATAGCGCCGCGATCCCTCCGCGTAGACGATGCCGAGCGCTAGGGACGACTTGCCGCTTCCAGAAACGCCCGCGACGCCGACGATCTTTCCGAGCGGAATATCGACGTCGATGTTCTTGAGGTTGTTCTTCTTTGCGCCGCGAACCTCTATCGCGGCCGGTCGCGTATTATTATTCATGATTAGACTCCTCTGCGGCTGCGTCCGGGGCGGAATGCCGCTTCATGCCGGTGTGCGAGGCGACATTCCGGAACTCTTCGACGACAGCCCCGATGCGCAGAAACGCATCCGCCGTCGCTGCGGTCGGATTGATGAGATTCGCGGCCTCGACGCGCTGGACGGTCTTGCACACGAGCGCGGCGAGTTCGGCGCGGAGCTGGCGCGTGGAGCCGTTCACGCGCTCGGAGAGCCGCCGGCCGCGTTCGGACGTCCGCGCATTCTCCGCCTCGTTGAACGCATCGTTCGCGGCGAAGAGCGCGGCAGCAGCCTTGTCGAGGCCGAGCGCGGCGAGCGCGGCGCGGTTTTCGTCCGTGGCTAGAGCGTCGCGCAGCGCGTTTATCCTGCTCGTTTCGCTGGAACGCCCGGCCCGCCACGCGCCCTTGACGAGCGGCATCTCGGAACGCAGGCGGATAACGTGTCCATGCAGCGGATTCGTCGGCGAGAGGCGGCACAGGAGTTTCCAGCCGTGCCACATGAAACGGGCGAGCGCGTCACGGTCGGCATCGGCGCGCACGACGTCGGCGGTCTCGTCGAAGGCGCGCTGACGGTTGATCGCGGCAAAAAGACGGTCGTAGGCCGCCTCAAACTGCGGCCCCAGCTCCGCGAGGGCTATGTTTTCGTAGCCGCAGTCCTTATAGACGCTCAAAAGACGCTCCGCATAAGCGGAAAATGCCGCATCCGTTAGGCCACGCCCCTTCCACACGAGTTTTTTGCGTTCTGCTGCCGACATTGCCGTTCCTTCATTTGGTTATGACGTAAATCTGCGGTGCTTGCCACAGACACGGCATAGTATATCATATCTACGACAAATTTGCATCTGCAAACATCATTGCAGATGCAAATCCATCAGATTACTGTCATTACATTTTGTTGCAGACGCAAATCCACCAGATTCACGTCTGCTCCTCCGCACGAAGTTGGCGGCCACCGTTCCTACGCTTCGATGATCATTTTTCCGTTTCCAATGAGGTTATCGCCGGGCTGCATCTGGATATCCTGCACCTTCTCTTTGTGAAACACGAGCGGCGTGGTGCTGATGAAGCCGTCGGGCTTGATGGTGGCGGTCCACTCGAACGAGAACGGCAGTTCCTCGGGGCTGGAATACCGGATGGAGATGTCGCCCGTATCGTTGTTCTTTGCAATTGTGAAATCGACGGAAGAGTGCTCGGTGGATTCTACGCCGTAGGGTTTGAGGCCGCCAAGGAGTATGCCGAGGCCGGACTGGCATGTCATCATGAGGAGACTCGTGGCCTGGGCCTTGTGCGCCGGGCCGCAAAGCGCCTCGAGCTTGTCCGCGACAATGGGGATGTTGCCCTTGAACTGCTCGGTTTTGTTTGTAAAAAGGCTCTCGCCGCCCGGGAAGTTGAACCGGAAGCCGGTCGTTTTGAGGAGCTGGGGGCCGCCCGTGTAGTTGTAACCAACGCCGCGGTCGAGATCGCCGACGAGCTGCTTGCGCGCAGCCTCCGGCCCATCCGACAGCCCCAGCGTACCAGACGAAAAATACGGAACGTTCGGCAATTGCAACTTGCCCTTGGCTATCTGCTCCGCCTCTTCGACGGAACAACCAGTGGACTTCATGGCCTCGGTCATGCTATCGCCATCTTCGGGATACTTGCATTCGTCTCCGTATGTGTTCATCTCGTCATCCCACTTGTTGACGAGATCCACGACATCAGAGACCGGATCTTCGCTTGGTTCCTTGATTTCGGGGAAGCAAAGCTTGACGAGATTCGCCGCCGTG
>JAFPNP010000094.1 GCA_017411125.1 Kiritimatiellia bacterium | reverse complement strand
GCATGTTCCTTCGCAGGTGCCATGCACCACGCCGGTTATTTCCGGGCGTTCCAGCAGAAACTCCAGCGCGTCGGCCACGGCGTCCGTGGAAGTCGGATTGCCGTGCTGGTCGTCGACTACCTTCAGCGGCGGGCCTTCCTGTGCGCCGAGTCTGGCCATCGTATGGACGAAGCTCGGTCCGCCCGGACCGTAAAGCCACGCTATGCGCAGAATCGTCGCGGACGGAAGGAGGTCCATGACAGACCTCTCGCCCGCGAGTTTGCTCTTTCCGTAGACGGTGCACGGGAAAGTCGCGTCGGATTCCGCATACGCTCCTTCTTCCCTTTGCCCGTCGAAAACATAGTCCGTGGAGATCGAAATCAACCTCGCTCCGCCGGCGGCGCACGCCCGCGCCACGTTTGCGCTTCCCATACCGTTGAGGCGAAACGCGAGTTCTTCGTTCGATTCGCAGTCGTCTACTTTCGTCATTGCAGCGCAATGTATGACGGCGTCCGGTCGAAATGCGGCGAACGCCGCGTCGAGGGATCGCGTGCTGGTCACGTCCACGCCGGGCAGATCGGCAGATGACACCTCGTGGCGCGGGGAGAACCTGCGCCGGAGCGTGCGCCCCAGCATTCCGTTGCCGCCGGTGACGAGCAGTTTCACTGCACAAGCCCTCTCAGGTAGGCGCCGTAGGAGGATTTGCCGTAGCCATCTGCAAGCTTGCGAAGCTGCGCGGTGTCGATCCATCCGCTGCGCCACGCGATTTCTTCGATGCACGAGAGCTGCAAGCCCTGGCGGTCTACGATTGCGCGTACGAAGTTGGTCGCGTCTGCGAGCGACTGGTGCGTGCCGGTGTCAAGCCACGCGAAGCCTCGGCTCATCAGCTTCACGCGGAGGCGTCCCTGCCGGAGGTAGGCGCGGTTCACGTCGGTGATTTCGTATTCCCCTCGCGCGCTGGGTTTCAGCCCGGCGGCGACTTGCACCACGTCGTTTGGATAGAAGTAAAGTCCGACGACTGCGTAGTTGGACTTTGGCGCCGCCGGTTTTTCTTCGATTGTTTCCGCCTTGCCGTTCGCGTCGAAGGACACTACGCCGTAACGTTCCGGGTCCGCCACGCGGTAGCCGAAAACGGTTGGATCGGAAGACGCGTTCGCTTCGCGCAGGAGGTGCGGCAGCTCGGCGCCGTAGAAGATGTTGTCGCCCAGCACGAGACAGACGTCGTCGCCGCCGATGAACTCGCGCCCCAGCACGAACGCCTGCGCAAGTCCGTTCGGCGTTTCCTGCACCTTGTACGAGAATTTCATGCCGATGTCGGATCCGTCGCCGAGCAGACGCTCGAAGTTCGGCAGGTCGTGCGGCGTGGAGATGACCAGCACCTCGCGTATTCCGGCGAGCATGAGAGTCGACAGCGGATAGAATATCATCGGCTTGTCGTAGACCGGAAGCAGTTGCTTCGACACGACCCGCGTGAGCGGATGCAGGCGCGTGCCGGCGCCTCCCGCGAGGATTATGCCTTTTCTCATCTTGCTCGTTCCTTTCTCAATTCATTTCCTGGCAGATCGTGAGCGCGGTGTACACCGCGAAAAGCAGCAGCCAGGCCGCGCCGGCGACGCGCCCCGCGGTTTTGGGCTGCCGCGGCGCGGCGGCGTTGAATCCGAAAACCGCGATGGAAAGCGACGCTATTATCATTACGGGCAGGTCGCGGGTCATGATGTACGGGCTGACGTTCTTGAACGGAGAAATCGCCCCGGCAAGTCCCACGACGGCAAGCGTGTTGAAGAAGTTCGATCCGACGATGTTCCCCAGCACGAACTCGTGCTCGCCCTTTCGCGCCGACGCCACGGCGCTTGCAAGCTCCGGCAGAGATGTCCCGGCGGAGACGATGGTGAGCCCGATCAGTAGTTCGCTAACCCCCATCGCCCGCGCCAGGTCCACGCAGCCCCATACCAGCACGTGCGAAGATCCCACGAGCAGCGCAAGGCCGACCGCAAGGAGCAGCCATGCTTTCCACAACCGCATCGGCGGATCGGGCTTCGTCTCGTTCGACACGGGTTCTGGCGGTTTCTGCGACTGGTCGAACCAGCAGTACAGCGGCAGCAGGACGGCGAAAACGCCAAGCAGGATGCCGCCGTCGATGCGCGAGAATCCGCCGCCGGCCGCTACGAGCAGACACGACAGCACGGCAATCCCGACGAGGGCGGGAACGGCTATGAACACGATCGACGGTTTTACGACGAGCGGCCTGATCAGCGCCGCGACGCCGAGTATCGCGGCTATGTTGAACACGCAAGACCCGTATGCGTTCCCGAGCGACAGGTCGGAGTGTCCTGTCGAGCCGGACAGCACCGAGACGCACAATTCCGGCGCGGACGTGCCGAATCCTATTATGACCATGCCTATTATGAACGGGCTGACGCCGAACGCCTTCGCCAACGCGCTCGCGCCGTCCACGAACGCATCCGCGCTCCATGCCAGCGCGCCGAGGCCGCCGAGTACGAAAACGATTGAAAGCCAAATTGGAATATCCGGGTACATGGGTCTTATTCTATCATAATTTGGACGCGACAACAATCACCCGCCGCATGGCAGGGCGGCTTATCCCTAAGCCGTCGCCGCGCCGCGCTTCATCGCGGCCGGTCATGCCATAGGGTTGCCGTGTTTTCCCCATAGGGATATATGCACAAAGTGGGGTATTTGTGTACACAAGGTGGGGTGTTTGTGTGCATAAAGTGGGGTGTTTGTGATTATATCCCCTAAGGCATTTGCCGCTGCCCTCCTAGGAGGGCGGTTATCTGCGGCGCGTGAGGACACGCGCCCTCTCGTCGTGCAGGAGCGCGACACTCCTGTGTGTTGCTACGCTATCCCATGGGCTCATAATTCCCCTCCCGAAGGGTCATACCAATTCCAAGCCAAGCTACCAATGAAAGCGTCACATCGCTAGGACGGCGTCTGCGAACGTCTGCAGATCGTCGTATCGGGCCGCGGCGAGGTCGTCAAGCGCAGTGGGTTGTCCGTTCACGATGAATACTTTGCCTCCGGCCTGGAGCGTGAGGCGCGGAAGGCCTGCCGCCGGGTAGACGGTGAGCGACGTGCCTAGCACGAGCAGCGTCTTCGCGCGGATGGCAAGCTCCTGCGATGCTGCGAACGCCTGTTCGGGGAGTGCTTCGCCGAAAAACGTGATGTCCGGCTTGTATGCGCCGCCGCACTTGCAGCGCGGCACTTCCGTACCGGCGTCTAGCATGGCGCAGATTTCGTCGAACGTCTTTCTCGAACCGCAGCGGCGACAGTGGTGCAGCAGCCCCGATCCGTGGACTTCCCATACGTTGGACGAGCCGGCCTTCTGGTGCAGCATGTCGATGTTTTGCGTTATTATGCCGTCCAGTATTCCGAGGTCTTCGAGGTGTTTCAGCGCAAGGTGTACGGGGCCGGGCTTGAACTTGCGCATCCCATACACGAGTTCGCGCGTACCGCGATAGTATATCGACGGGTCGCGGTCGAACCAGTCTATGTCGAAAATGCGTTCGGCGTCCGGCTGCTTGTACAGTCCCTGCGGCCCTCGGAAGTCGGGTATGCCGCAGAGAGTCGAAATCCCTGCGCCGGTCATGGCCACGGTGCAGGAGCTGGATTTGAGCGCCTCTATGAGTTTTTTCATGGTCGGTTTCTCGTGTTCTTGTTTGACTGTGGCGGACATTATACCATTTCGTGATGGCGTTCCGCCAGAATTGTTGGCCGAGGAAAATTCAGTTTCCGCGTGCAGACACGCGGATAATCGGGTATAATATATCGCGTTTCAAGCAAATGACTGACGGAGAGAAAAAATGAAACACATCCTTTGCACCGTTCTCGCGGCCGGCGCCGTGTTTGCGTTGGCCGCCGCGCCCGATCCCGTGCGCCAGGCGCGAGAGCAGATTGCGCTCGTGAAGCCGGAAGCGGCGCGGCGTATGCTCGCCGACCTCAAGGGCAATCCCAAATACGATTATGCGAAGAACTCCGCGGCCATCGAGGCGCTGATCTCGCAGCTCGACAAGGTGAAGGCCGATCTGGAAAAGGGCGACGATGCGGCGAAGGCCGCCGCCGTGAAGCTTGTCGAGGACTATCGCAGGGCCGTGCTGGCGAACCCTGTCCTCGACTTCGGCAGGATTCTCTGCGTCCATCGCAAGCTCGGCAATCCTCGCGGTGCGTTCGGCGGGCGCGGCTGCGGCATGACCGGCCTCAACGCCGAAAACCACATGGTCGGCCCGCGTACCGGATTCGAGAACGAAATCGGCGTGCTGGACGACATACGCGGCACGCCGACGTTCCGCGCGTTGTACAAGCCTGCCGACAGGACGTCCATCGTGCGCGACATCGATCTCGACTTCGACGCCAGCCGCATTCTCTTCACCGGCCACCGGGGCTTCAACAATCTCTTCGGCATCTACGAAATCAAGACCGACTTTTCGAAACTCTCGCAGGAACTGCCTTACCAGCAGGCGGAACTCGTTTCGCCCGAAGAGCACAAGGACATTCAGTGGTGGGACGCCTGCTATCTGCCGAACCGCGACCAGTTCGTTATGCTCGGCACCGCCGCGTATCAGTTCCTGCCGTGCGAGGACGGCAACATGCCGATGGCCGTCCTCTACCGCAAGGACCGCAAGACCGGCGAGATCCGCCAGCTAACCTACGAGCAGGATTCCGACTATACTCCTACCATTACGCACGACGGGCGCATCCTCTACACGCGATGGGAATATTCCGACCAGCCTCACTACTGGAGCCGCGTGCTCATGACGTGCAATCCGGACGGCGTCGGCCAGCTTTCCGTATGGGGATCCAATTCGTTCGTTCCGACGTTCTTCTACTGCGGGCGAACCG
>JAFPNP010000093.1 GCA_017411125.1 Kiritimatiellia bacterium | reverse complement strand
TACGAACCTTGCCGTGTACATGCTTACCGTCCACTTCACCAACGACCAGGATTGCCCTGCATATAGACTCCATCCCAACAATATCGCAATGCTTCGCAACCGATACGACGGCACGAAGAGTTTCAACGGCATCAATGGCGCCGGTTGGATATTTCACCGCCATGATGCGGAATTGTCGCTCGGCTACGGCAGCTACGGAGCGGGCGATTTCGGATGCTTTTGGTGGGGCACCGAGAGGGGTCATGCAGGAATGATTTCACTGGAAAACTTCAATCCGGCGGAGATGCACTACAAGCTCGAGGACAACCCGGAGTACAGGATGCTCGTCGCGGACCTTGTATTCCGCCACTTCATAAAGGAGGACGGCGCGATGACCGTAGAGGCGCAGCAGCGTCGTTTCCGTTCCCGCATGGATGAACTGGGCGATGCCATATCCTGCGAATCCGCGCGGTGGGGCGATCCCTCCAACAGAAATCCGGCGACGTGGACGAACGCCTGCAATAAAGGGCTTGCGTTTATCCAGAACCAGATGGAGCCTTTCATCAACCAATACCGCAGCATCGGGTGGTATCCGTCCGTAGACGCGCCGCGCGCGAAGAACGCCGCCGGGGAGTTCGTCTACGGCGGCGTGCGGAACGCAGGCAACAGCCGCATAACGCTCGCCAGCGGATCCGACGGCACGATCTACTACACCCTCGACGGCACCGATCCGCGCAGCGTCGGCGGAGAGGTGAACAACGCCGCGCAGGAATACGGCGATCAGGCGATAGAGATTCCGGCGACAGGCGCATCGCTTCGCGCGCGCCTCCTTTTTTCCGCGTCCGGCGAGTGGAGCGCGCTTGAAAGCGTCGACATAGCGACGCCTACGGCGGCAAAGCGCGGCTTGCGCATCGCCGAAATCATGAGCAGCACGATCGACGGCGAAAAAGGTGACGGTTCGGAGTACATCGTCCTGACCAATCTGCTCGCGAACGAGTCGATCGATCTCGCCGGAGTGCGCCTGACTTGCGCGAAGTCGGAGTCCGGCAAAGCCCCGTCGCTGGATATTACGCTTTCCGGCTCGATAGCCGCATCCGGGTCGGTCAAGCTCGCGAAGGCGGAATTCTGGCCGAATGCAAAGATAACAAACGGAAAAGTTGACATTCTTTTGTACGATGCGGACGGCGACGTCATACAAACCGGCTACGTCGATGCGTCATGGTACGGCAGCGTGTGCGACGGAAACGGCGCCAGCTTCCTTGCGCTGGAGTTCGGGGACGAGGTGAAAGCCGAAACGCAGTGGACGCCGTGCCAGAGGTTTGTCAGAATCATATGGCGGGCGAAGGACGGCACGGAAATCCGCACGGATGTGGTTGCCGTGGGCGATACGCCTGATGCGCCGGACGCGCCCGACAGCGTCTACACGTTCGCCGGGTGGGGGGCGGAGATAACTGCGGCGGCGACCAATGCGGAGTACACCGCCGCCTACAGCAAAGAGGTGAACCTCGCCAGGCTTTCGGACGACTACGTGGCGCAGAACGGCGATGAACTCGTCGGAACGACGACTAACAGCGTCCGCGTCGTCAGCGGGACGTCAATCGAGTTCAACGGCGTGCAGTTGATCGGCGTCGAAGGCGCCGCCCCGGCGCCGAAGCCGCAGTTCAAGGCGGGCGGACAGACCGCAGCCACGCAGTTCGTCAAGGGAGCGGACGGCAAGTGGACGCTCGTGCTGTTCGCGGAGTTGTCCAACGACGCCATCGGCGCAGAGGTCGTTCCGGAGCAGATAAAAGTGCGTGCCGCAGACACGCTTGAAAAACTGAAAACCGCAGAACCGTTGGACGCCGGAGTTGACGTGAAGGAGATAAGGAGCGCGGTCAAGACCGTAATCGAGATCACGCCTCCCGCCGGCGCCACCAACCAGTTCTTCAAGGCAGAGTTCGGCAAATGACATTGAAGCGCTTTGCGGACGCTTTGGATATTGTCGTTGAGTGCGCTACTCACTTCGAGCATCAATGTAGACAGCCACCTTTTTTTTGTGGAGCCGCAGTCGTCCCTACAGGCTCGCGACCGTCGTCCCTACAGGTGGCCGTCGTCCTATAGGCTCACAATCGTAGATAGCGGCGCGTCGGGGACGCCGCGCCCTGCCAATGCGAAACGTTTTCGTTTTGCCGCTTGCGTTCCGCAAGCGAAATGTGGTATCATTTATTCCGTTCCGTTCGAACGCACAGGAGGAGTCCATGTCTATGAAAAACAACCGTCGCATTCCGCGCGGAAAGTTTGCCAAAGTCGAGTTCGGCAAATGACGTTGAAGCATTTTGTCTTTCTTGTGCTTGTATCCGTGCTGGCCACTGCGGCACCGTGCGCGCCCAAGCCGTCGCAGCATCTTGCGATCGTGGTGGACTGTTCAGCGCAGGACGCCCGGTCGTTCGGCAGGTCGATCCGCGCCGCAGCGCAGGCCGCCGCGCGGCTTTCGGCGGGAGACACGGTTTCCGTCATTGGTTTCGGCGATTTCGCTGAGGTTGTGCTGCCTGTCACGGATGCGACGAACAAGACCGCCGTCACGGATGCGTTGAAGAGTCTCGAGCCGGAGGGCATGAAAGCGTTGTTCGCCGGCATATCGATGGGCGCGGAGGCGGTGCGCAGGCATTCCGCGCCCGGCCAGGAGAAGCGCGTGGTTGTCTTTACGGGAACGGGGACGGCGGCACTCATCGGCCCCGATGCGCAGGAGGATATTCGGACGCTGGTCGATTTCCTGCGCAAGGAGAAGATTTCGGTGTCGGCGCCGTTCGGCCTGCGCGGCTCCGGCGCGGGGTCCAGCGGGCGTCCCGCGTTCAACATAGTTCGCGGCGAGGGACAGAAGTCGGATCCGGAACCGGTGCCGGAGGCGAGGAGCGCGAAGTGAACCGCGACCTCAAAGTGTACTTCCTCGTCATTGGAGTGCCGGCTCTGCTGTTGGCGCTCGGCGGCCTGCGGCTGCTGAACGTGGAGTCGGACAGGGCGAACACGCTCGGCCGCGACGCTTTGAAGGTGCAGGCGCGCCTTGCCGCGTCCGACATCCGCCGGCGCATCATAGACTACGTGGCGAACGTGCAGGAACGCGCCGAGCAGCTCCCGGAGTGGACGGACGAGGCGTTTTCCAAGATAGCGAAGACCGAGCCGCTGGTGCGGGCGATCACGGTTTCGCCCCGCAGAAGGGGCGACGACAGGTGGCGCACGCGCGTGGAACTCGAACCGCTTGCGGTGCTTGCGCGGATGCCGGGCTGGCTGGTGGAGAATGGCGCCGAAAGCTCTGCGACGAACGACACGCCCCATGCGACGACCACCGAAGTGCGCGGTTCGGACGGGCGGCTGCTGATTCCGTCCGTCGCCAGCCATTCGGGGGTGTTCTTCGCCTATGCCGATCTCGGCAACGAGCTGCCGGGCCTCCGCGTCGGCGTGGGGTGGCGTTCCGGGCTGGAGATGGCGGAGCAGGTGCGCTTTCGCATCTGGTTCATCGGTTCGACGGTGCTGGTGCTTCTCCTCGGCACGCTGCTCGCAGGCGGAATCGTGCTGGTGCGCACGGCGCGGCAGGCGAGGATACAGGCCCGGCGCGAGACCGATTTCACCGCAAACGTGTCCCACGAGTTCAAGACGCCCCTCACGGGAATACGGCTTGCGGCGGAATTCGCCGCCGGGCACACGAAGGACGAATTGACGCGTCAGGCGCTGCACGACGTCCTTGACGGCACCGACCGGCTAAGCCAGCTGGTGTCGGACGTGCTCGACTACGGGCGTCTCATGGACGGCAGCCCGCTGCCCACCGAGCCGGAGGACGTCGGCGACGGAGTTGTCGCGGAGGTCAACCACAGGGCGCTGCGGCATATACTGGACAATCTTTTCTCGAACGCCGAGAAGTACGCTCCCGGCACGCCTCCCGAAAAGCGGATCAGGACGGAGCGCAACTGGGTGTTCATCGACGTCATGGACCGCGGCCCGGGCATGACGGCGGAGGAGCGGGCCAGGGCATTCGACCGGTTCTGGCGCGCCGACAACTCCACGACGCGCGCCACCGGCGGATGCGGGCTGGGACTTTCCATCGCGCGGCTGCTCGCGCGGGCCCAAGGCGGCGACCTCACCGTGTCGCCGCGCGAGGGCGGAGGATGCGTGTTCACGGTGAAACTGAGAAAGGTGGCCGATCATGGCTGACATTCTAATAGCAGAAGACGATGCGCGGATACGTCTATACATTTCAGCCGCGCTGCAGGACGCGGGGCATACCACGCGCATGGCGGAGGACGGCGTGGCCGCGCTCGCCGCCTACGCCGAAAGGCGCCCGGATCTGCTGATCCTCGATTTGATGATGCCGCGCAAGAGCGGTTTCGACGTGTGCGAGGAGCTTCGCAAGTCGGACGAGTCGCTGCCGATCCTCGTGCTGACCGCGAAGGAGGCGGAGTCGGACAAGATTCTCGCGTTCGGCCTTGGCGCCGACGACTACATGACGAAGCCGTTCAGCATGGGGGAGCTGAAGGTGCGCATCGGCGCGATCTTGCGCCGCGCCCGCCTTGGCGAGACGGCAGGCCGCATCGAGGACGTGTTCAAGTTCGCATCGTGGACCGTCGATGCGGCCAAGTTCATGCTCATTTCAAAGGACGGCGAAAAGATTTCGCTCACGTCTCTCGAACTGGGCATTCTCCGCCTTCTTGCCGCGCATCCGGGCGACATCATCTCCCGCGAACGCTTCCTGAACGAGCTTTGGGGCGTGTCGTACTACGGAACGACGCGCACTCTCGACACGCGCATGGCGACGCTCCGCCGCAAACTCGGCGACGACGGCGCGCTCATCGACACGCGTCGCGGCGTCGGCTACCGCTACACCCCGCCGGAGAAGTGACCGCATGGCGCGGAGGCATCTGCTGGACGATCCGTGGCTTGCGCCGTTCGTCGGCGCCGTCCGCGCCCGCGCCCGTCGCGCCCGCGCCCGCGCCGCCGAACTGACGGGCGGGAAGGAGAGACTTTCCGATTGGGCGAGCGCCCACGAGTATTTCGGGCTGCACCGCACGTCCGGCGGGTGGGTTTTCCGGGAATGGGCGCCCAACGCCACCGCGATGTGGCTCACGGGCGATTTCTCCAAATGGCGGCTGCTGCCGCGCTTTGTCTTGAAACGCATCCCCGGCACGGACGTGTGGGAGCGCGAGTTTCCGCTCCGCGCGATCCGCCACGGGCAGTTCTACCGTCTAGAGGTTCGCTGGGACGGCGGCGGCGGCGAGCGCATTCCGGCGTACGCCCGCCGGGTCGTGCAGGATTCGGGCACCAACCTGTTCTGCGCACAGGTGTGGGAGCCTGAAAAGCCATATGCCTGGCGGCACCGGTCCCCGGCGTTGCGCGACGCGCCGCGCATCTACGAGGCGCACGTCGGCATGGCGCAGGAAGAGGGCAAGGTCGGCACCTACGCGGAGTTCCGCGACGGCATACTTCCGCGCGTCAAGGCCGCCGGATACAACGTGCTGCAGCTCATGGCTGTGATGGAGCATCCGTACTACGGAAGTTTCGGCTACCATGTTTCGAGCTTCTTCGCGCCCAGTTCGAGGTTCGGCACGCCGGAGGATCTGAAGAGCCTCGTGGACGCCGCGCACGGGATGGGGCTGAAGGTGATAATGGATCTCGTCCACTCCCATGCCGTGAAGAACGAGCGTGACGGGCTGTCGCTTTTCGACGGCACTCCGTACCAGTATTTCCACGATGGCCCGCGCGGATGGCATTCGGCGTGGGATTCCCGCTGTTTCGACTACGGCAAGACGGAAGTGCTGCACTTCCTCCTTTCAAACTGCCGCTACTGGCTAGACGCTTTCCGCTTCGACGGTTTCCGCTTCGACGGCGTCACCTCCATGCTCTATCTCGACCACGGCCTCGGCACCGACTTCACCGGCTACTCGCAGTATTTCGACGGCAACGTGGACGACGACGCCTGGTGCTACCTCGCGCTAGCCAACCGGGTGATACACGAAGTCCGCCCTGGCGCGATCACGGTCGCCGAGGATGTAAGCGGCATGCCCGGATGCGCCGCGCCGCCATCCGACTGCGGCATGGGATTCGACTACCGCATGGCGATGGGCGAGCCGGACTACTGGTTCCGCCTCGCCGAAAAGGTGCGCGACGAGGATTGGAACATGCATGGTCTTTTCCACGCATTGACCGACAAGCGCGCGGAGGAGAAGGTCGTGAGCTACGTCGAATCGCACGACCAGGCGCTCGTGGGGGGCAAGACGTTTTTTTTCCAGCTCGTGGACAAGGCCGTGTACTGGGGCATGGGCGTCGGCCAGCACGGTCTGGAGATCGATCGCGGCGTCGCCCTGCACAAGATGGCGCGTCTCGCCACGTTCGCCTGTTCCGGCGGCGCATATCTGAATTTCATGGGCAACGAGTTCGGCCACCCGGAGTGGATAGATTTCCCGCGCGCGGAGAACGGATGGGATTTCAGCCACGCCCGCCGCCAGTGGTCGCTGCGCGACGATCCGGCTCTGCGCTTCAAGTGCCTCGGCGATTTCGACGCCGCCATGATGCGCGTATTGTCGGCCCGCCACGCGCTGCGTGGCACGGAGCCAGTTCCTCTTGCCGTGAACGACGCAGACCAGACGCTTGCGTTCTGGCGCGGCGGCATGGTGTTCGTCTTCAATTTCAGTGCGTCTCGCTCTTACGCCGATTATTCCGTCCTGACGCCTCCCGGACGCTACCGGCTAGTGCTGGACACCGACGAAGCGCGTTTTGGCGGACAGGGGCGCATTGCCGCCGGGCAGACGTTCTTCAGCGAATCGTCGGTTCGCGGCAGCGAACGCGTGGATTGCGTGAAACTGTACCTGCCCGCACGCACGGCGGTCGTTCTGGAAATGGACGATGTTATGCAGTCCAAGCGCCCGGTTGTGCGGAGGAGGCGAACTTTACGCGCAAACTTCCGCGAAAGTTTGGTATAATAACGGCCATGGCGCAAGCGGAACTTTTAGCGGAGGACTACAAGGTGAACCTCGAGGTTTTCGAGGGTCCCCTTGATCTGCTTTTGTACCTCATCCGCCGCGAGGAACTCGACATATACGACATCCCGATCGGACGCATCGCCGGGCAGTACATGCAGTATCTCGACCTGATGCGTCAGCTCAATCTCGACGTGGCGGGCGAGTTCATCGTCATGGCCGCCACGCTCATGGTGATAAAGAGCCGCATGATGCTGCCTGTCGAACGCCGCGCCACGGAAGAGGGGACGGACGAGGACTGGGTGGATCCGCGCCTCGACCTTGTGCGGCAGCTCATCGAATACAAGAAGTTCAAGGACGCCGCCGGACGGCTTGCCGAGTACGAAGCGTTCGCGCAGGAGTCGTTCGACTACGGCGGCGGGCGGCCGAAGTTCGAGAAAACCGCCGCCGACGCGGCGGACGCCATCGCGAACATCGACATGTTCGACCTGCTCACCGCGTTCCAGGAAGTGCTCGCCCGCCTGAACGAGGTTCCGCAGGAAGAACTCAAGGGCATGCGCTGGAGCGTGCCGGACAAGATGGACATGATCCTGGAACGCTCCCGGACGGACGGGCAGCTGTCGTTTTCGACGTTGTTCAGCGCGCGCTCTCCGCGCGGAGAGGTGATCGTGACGTTCCTCGCCCTGCTCGAACTCCTGCGCCAGCACCGCGTCATCGTATACCAGAACGCGGCGTTTCATGAAATAACCGTTCTCCCGTCCAAGGAAATGCCGGACGACAAACCTCTGGAGGCCCCCGACGACTATGGAAGTTGAAGAAGAAGTGAAGCGGCAAGCGTCCGTCGAGGTGTCCGCCGAAGTACCTGCCGAAGCGCCCGCCGAGGTGTTTGCCGAAGCTCCCGCCGAGGAGACGGAGGAGCGCAAGCCCGCGCCCGTTCCGAAGCCGAAGGAACCGAAAATCCCGCTGCCGTCGTCGCTGCAGGAAATCGTCGGCGCCTTGCTGTTCGCCTCCCAGACGCCGCTCACAGTCACGGATCTGCGCCAGTGCATACGTGGCGTGGAGCCGGCGGATGGCGACGACGCCGACGTCATGGGCGTGTATCAGAGCTGCACGACGCGCGAAGTCGAGCAGGCCGTGCACGGTCTTGAAAAGGAGCTGGAGCGTTCCGGCTGCGGATTCCGCCTCGCGTGCGCGGGCGGCGCGTACCGTCTGCAGACGGCGCCGACGTGCGGACGCTACGTCAGGGCGCTTCTCAAGCTCGACCGCCCCAACCGTCTTTCTCGCGCTTCGCTGGAAACGCTCGCCATCATTGCCTATCGCCAGCCCATTACGAAAACCGAGGTGGAGCAGATACGCGGCGTGGCGGTCGATACCATCGTCAAGACGCTGGTCGATCTCCAGCTCGTGCGCCTTGTCGGGCGCAGCGAACTTCCCGGGCATCCGTTCCTGTATGGTACCACTCCGCTGTTTCTCGAACACTTCGGCTTGGCGTCGCTGAGCGAACTCAACGCCATCGATCCGACGCTGCAGCGTTCCAACCCGCGCGAACGCGCGAAGCTGTTCGTCAAGAAGGAAAAGCCGAAAGAGGAGTCGCCTACGCTCGAAGAGGCCGCGGCAGAAGCTGCGGAACAGACGACGGCGGAGTTGGAAGGGTCTGCGCAGGATGCGCCAGAGGAAGATGGCGAGACCGCCGGCGGCGAAGAGCCGGTGTCGGCGCGCATCGGCTCCACGGATGCGGACGACGACGATTTCTTCATAGACGACACGCCCGACGAATTCGACGACGATGACGATGATGACGAAAATTGAGATGCGCGGGTTCGTTCGCTGCATGCTGGCTGCGGCGTTCGCGGTCTGCGTCTGCGGATGCGACCGCCTGTCCAACGCCGGCGGCGACCCGGAGACGCGCGCACGCAATTCGAGCGTGTTCGCCAACGCGGTCGAGGACTATCAGGCCGGGCGTGTGGACGCTGCCGTAGCTGGGTTCGAGCAGGTGCTGAAAGACGATCCGTCTCTTTACCTCGCGCACTTCCAGCTTGCGACGATTCTCCAGGACGTGCGCAAGGACTACATGGGCGCGCTTGTCCATTACCGGGCATACCTCGATTCGCGTCCCGATACTGACAAAACCACGCTCGCCCAGGAACGCAGCGACCGCTGCCGGGATCTTCTAGTGGCCGAATACGCCCAGAAGGCGGGCGCCGCGCCGCGAAGGCACGGCGACGGCGCCGAGTACCGTCGGCTCGAAGCGGACAATACGCGCCTTGCGGCGGAGAACGAACGTCTCAAGAAGGAGAACAAGAACCTTCGCTACCTAGTTTCGAACATCGGGGAGTCGAAGTCCAAGCCTGGACGCGCCGCCTCGCTCGGCGCAGAGGTCAAGAAACTGCTTGCGGAACTGCGCGACCCGGAGGAGGATGGCGACAAGCCGCGCCGCCGCACGGTGATTCCGACCGATGCGGAATTGCTCGACGACGATGGTTCGGACAGGCCTGCCATCGCCGCCGCTGAAACGAAGAAGCAGATTGCCGACGCGAAGCGCGAGGACGCCTCCTCCCGTCCGCCGCCTATTGTCAAGCCGCCGGTGATAGTCGACAACTCGTCCGAGCCAGATCCGAAACCGGCGGCTGGCGGCGCGCGTGGCGGGAACGGCGGATTGAACGGTCTGCTCGGCGGCGGCGACAAGAAGCCAGCGCCGTCCCGTCCCGACACATATGTGGTCCAGCCGGGCGACACGCTCATGACAATCGCAGTCCGTTTTTACGGTTCTCGCGGAAAATGGCGCGACATCAGGAACGCGAACCAGACGACGATTCCTGCGGACGGACGCGTGAAAGTGGGACAGTCCATCAAACTTCCCTAACTGTGAAAAGGTATATCGACCGGCTGGCGTGGGGAACCGACGCGGGGTTCTACCGCATGGTTCCGGAGGAGGTAATCGCGCCCGATGACGTGCGCGAGGTCGTGGATGTCGTACATCGCGCGCGGCGGGAAGGGCGGCACATTACGTTCCGTGCCGCCGGCACGTCGCTTTCCGGGCAGGCGATCACCGATTCCCTGCTTGTCGTCTGCGGCAAGAAGTGGGAGAAATACGAGGTGCTGGACGGCGGAGCGCGTATCCGCGTCCAGCCAGGCGTGACCGGCGGGCGCGTGAACGCGATACTCAAGCCCTACGGCCGCAAGTTTCTCCCCGACCCTGCGTCTGTCAACAGCGCCATGGTCGGCGGCATCACCATGAACAACGCCTCCGGCATGAGCTGCGGCACGCACGCCAACGCCGAGCGCACCATTCTTTCCGCCAAGGTCGTGTTCGCCGACGGCGCCGTGCTCGACACCGGCTCCTCCGAATCCCGCGCCGGATTCGCCGCGTCCCACCCCGGATTCATCAAACGCATCTGCGAACTGCGAGACCGCGTGCGGAACGACCCGGAGCTGAAAGAACTGATACTCCGCAAGTATTCCATCAAGAACGTGACCGGGCTTACCATACTGCCGTTCGCGGAGTGTGACGATCCGTTCGAGATAATCACGCGCCTGATTCCGGGCAGCGAGGGCACTCTCGTGTTCCTTGCCGAGGCCACGTTCCGCACCGGGCGCATTGCGCCCGCCGGAGAGTCTGCGCTGTTGCTCTTCCCGACCGTCCGCTCCGCGTGCGAGGCCGTCGCGGCCATGAAGGCGACGGGTGCGCTTACGGCAGCGGAGTTCTTCGACCGCAAGGCGATCCGTGCGGTCGAAAAGGACTTCCCCGAACTAGCCGGTCTGTCGGACGGGGCGGGCGCGGTGCTTGTTATGACCGAGGGCGAGCTGGAGGAGGTGGCGGAGAAACGCCGGAAGGTCGAGGCCGCGCTCGCGCCTTTCGAGCCGTGTGGCGGCAAGGGGAGCGGGAATTTTCCAGCCTTTACTGGCGATCCCGCCGTGACCGGGAAATGGTGGGCCATGCGCAGCGGTATTTTCCCGTCCGTCGGCGGCGCCCGCGAAATCGGCACCACGTGCCTGATCGAGGACGTTGCCGTGCCGGTGCCGCGCCTTGCCGACTTTACAGAAGACCTGCAGCGGCTCTTTGCCGATCACGGATACCATGACGCCGTGATCTACGGTCACGCGCTCGAGGGCAACTGGCACTTCATACTCAACCAGCGTTTCGACACTCCGCAGGCTGTAGGCCAATACGACCGCATGATGCGCGCCGTAGTGCGGCTTGTCACGGAGAAATACGGCGGCTCTCTCAAGGCCGAGCACGGTACGGGACGCAACATGGCGCCGTTCGTGCGGGCGGAGTGGGGCGACAAGGCGTATCGGTTGATGCAGGACGTGAAGGCGCTTTTCGATCCGGACAACATCTTCAACCCCGGCGTGATCTTCAACGAAGACCCGCAGAGCTACATCTCGAATCTCAAGCCGCTTCCCAAGGTGCATCCGCTCGTGGACCGCTGCATCGAATGCGGCTTCTGCGAGGTGAACTGCGTGTCGTGCGGCTTCGCGCTCTCCTCGCGGCAGCGCATCGCGGTAAGCCGCGAAATCGCCCGCCTCGCCGGCGGCGGATGCGGACGCGCCGCAAAACGCCTTGCCCGGGATTTCCGCAAGCTGGGCGACGCGCTGTGCGCGGGGGACGGACTCTGCTCCACGAGCTGTCCCGTGAAGATAAACGTGGGCGAATACATCCACGCGGTGCGCGAACGCTCCCACGGGCCGTTCGCCCGACGCGCCGGAAGGTTCGCCGCAGATCATCTCGACGCCGTGGCGGGCGGCGTGTCGGCGATGCTCGGCCTTGCGGCGTTTGGACAGGCCGTTCTCGGCGACAGGCTTATGTCTGCCGCATGCACTGCGCTCCACAAATGGTCGTTCGGCCTCGTCCCACTCTGGACGAGCGCGATGCCGCACCGCGCCCGGATCGAATCGACGGGACGGAAATTTCCGCCGTCGTCGGAGAAGGTGGTGTATTTCCCAAGTTGCATCAACCAGCGTATGGGGCCTGCCAAGGGTGACCCCGTGCAGCGTCCGCTGGTGGACGAGACGGTGGATCTTTTGCGCAAGGCGCGGTACGAGGTGGTGTTCCCCGCAGGCATGGAGAACCTGTGTTGCGGTATGACATGGGAGTCCAAGGGAATGCCGGATGTGGCGGATGCGAAGACGGCTGAACTCGAAGCCGCGCTGCGGGCGGCGTCTGAAAACGGACGTTGGCCGATTCTGTGCGACCAGAGTCCGTGCCTTCACAGGATGCGCGAGAAGATTGCGGGGTTGCGTCTTTACGAACCGGTGGAGTTCATTGACAAGTTCGTGCTGGATCGCGTCAGAATCGAGCCGCTCGACGAGTGCGTGGCCGTACACGTCACCTGTTCTACGCGCAAGATGGGGCTTGCCGATACGCTTCTGAAGGTCGCCCGCAGGTGCGCGAGGGAGGTCGTTTTGCCGGAGGAGGTGGGGTGCTGCGCCTTTGCGGGCGACAAGGGCTTCACCCGCCCCGAGCTGAACGCCTGGGCGCTGCGCAAGCTGCGCGGGCGGATAGTCCAGTCCGGCGCCGTCGCTGGCTACAGCAACAGCCGCACTTGCGAAATCGGGCTTGCGCACCATTCCGGTATTCCATATTCGGGCATCGTCTATCTCGTCAATCGCGCCGCGCGCGCTTCCCGTCCGTGCTGAACATAGGGGGCACGGCCACAAATAGCCCTACTTGTTGCTGTCGGCCTAGGGAGGTCGTCGTAAAAACCAATTGCGGCGGAATGCGAACCTTTCACCGGCGTCAGGTGTTTTTCGCGTGATATGGTGTCTGAAGTGTGGTACAATAATGCCATGGATAAGAGTTTACAGGTTTGCGCCATGGCGTTTTTCGCCGGCGTGCTGGTGGGACGCCTCGCCAACGCCGGGGACTGCGTGGATGCGCGGGTTCGCTCTTTCATCGATCCCGTCCGCGTCGTGTGGACGTCTGGCGCCGTCAAGTCCGCCGACGCCTTGCTGGGCGCCAAGTTCGGCCAGGTTCCCGAAATCGGATGGCGCGGCACCCGCGGATGCGTTTTGAAGAACTCCGGCGAGGCTGCGTCCGTGGTGCTGGATTTCGGGCGCGAGCTGCATGGCGGTCTGCAGATCGGCGTATCCATGAATTCGAGCCGCGGCATGAAGGCGAGGGTGCGCTTCGGCGAGTCCGTTGCGGAGGCCATGGCAGAGCTTGGCGAACGCGGCGCCTGCAACGACCATGCGATACGCGACTGCGTGGTGGAGTTGCCGTGGATGGGGCAGCGCGAACTGGGGAACTCCGGCTTCCGTTTCGCACGGATCGACCTGGCGACGAAGGGGATCGTCACGCTCGAGTTCGTCCGCGCAGTGTCTTTGATGCGTCCGTGGAAGATGGAGGGCGCGTTCAAGTCGAGCGACGCGCGGCTGAACGCCGTGTTCGACACTGCGGTGCGCACCGTCCACCTTTGCTGCCAGGAGTATCTTTGGGACGGCATAAAGCGCGACCGTCTCGTGTGGATGGGCGACACGCACCCAGAGACCATGGCGATATTGGCCTGCTTCGGCGCAAAGGACATTCTTCCGCGTTCTCTCGACTACATGGCCGCGACAACGCGTCCCGACGGCTGGATGAACGGGATGCCGTCGTACACGCTTTGGTGGATACGCAACGTCTACGAATGGTGGTTCGCCACGGGCGACGCCGCGTATCTCGCAAAGCACCACGACTACATCCGCAAGACCTGCGCCAACCTTGCGCGGCACGTCGGCGCGAAAGGCGAGTGCAGGCTGCCGAGCGGCTTTCTGGACTGGCCCACGCAGCACAACAAGGCGGCGGTGAACGCCGGAATGCAGGCTCTCATGGCGACGACGTTCGGGAACGCGGCGGAGCTCGCCCGCGCGCTTGGCGACGCGGAATTGGAGAAAACGTGCCGCGACGCGGAGGCGAGGATGCGCAAGTTCAGGCCGGAACCCGCAGGCGCAAAGTCGTCTGCCGCGCTTCTCGCGCTCGCCGGGCTCCAGGATCCGCAGAGGATGTATTCGGAGGTTCTGGGCAAAAGGGTACACGAGGGGGTTTCGACCTTTTACGGCTATTACATGCTTGAGGCCATGAGCCTCGCCGGACGCGACCAGCGCGCGCTCGACACCGTTCGCGACTACTGGGGCGCTATGCTCGACGTGGGCGCGACCAGCTTCTGGGAGGATTTCCACGTCTCTTGGACGAACAACTGCTTCCGCATCGACGAGCTCCCTGTCGCCGGGAAGAAGGACATTCACGGCGACTACGGCGAGTTCTGCTACAAGGGCTTCCGCCATTCGCTCTGCCACGGCTGGAGCGCGGGGCCCGCGGCGTGGTGCATACATCACGTCCTCGGCATACAGCCGCTCGAAGCGGGTGCGAAGTCGGTGCGCGTAAAGCCGTTCCTCGGCGATCTGGAATGGGCGGAAGGGGCGTATCCAACGCCGCGCGGATCCGTGCGCGTGCGCGTGGAGAAAAAGGCCGACGGAACTCTTGCAACCAAAATCGCCGCGCCGGACGGCGTGCGCGTAGTCGAGGAATGACGCTTTGCGAATCGCACTTTCGACAAATTGGAACAACGTCCGTCTGGACGACGGCGCGGCAATCGCCGACGAGGCCGTGGCTCTTGGCTTCGACGCGCTGGAGCTTGGATTCCGCACCATGCCGGAGCAGATTCCGGGATTCAAGAGCAGACTCGGCCGGATGCCGGTCGAGTCCGTTCATGCGTACTGCCCCGTGCCGATCGGCGCGCCCAGCGGACATCCGGAGCTCCACCAGCTTGCGCACCGCGACGAAAACGAGCGGGCGCTGGCGCGCCTTCTCCTGAAGCAGACCATTGCCTGCGCGGCGGAACTCGGCGCGAAAGTCGTCGTAACGCACGCGGGATACGCCGGGCTGGATGGACTTTTCCGCAACTATGGCTCGGACGTGCTGCGCCGCGTGCTGAAGTGGCCTGACGGCAAACCGGATGCATCGCGCCCCCATTACGCGAAGCTGGTCGCGAAGGCGCGCGAACGGCGCCGCAAGCGCGGAAGGGCGCTGCTGGAGGTGTTCCGCCGCGAGCTGGACGGCGTGATTCCCGATCTCGAAAAGGCGGGCGTGACGCTTGCGCTGGAGAACCTGCCAAGCCTCGAGGGCTTTCCGGACGGCGAGGAGGCGGAGGCGTTGATGAAGGATCTGGCCGGTGCGCCCGTGCGGCTTTGGTTCGACACGGGGCACGCCCGCGTGAGGGAATGCCATCTTTGGGACGATCCGGCGACGGACGTGGCAACGCGCTTCGCCCCGCATATCTGCGGAATGCACTTGAACGACGTGACGGATTTCCATGACGACCATCGGCAGCCGGGATGGGGCAAGGTGGATTTCGCCGTGCTGAAGTCTTTGGCTCGGCGCGATATCCTGCGCGTGTTCGAGCCGCACGAGCCCGTGACCTTTGACGAGTTGAAGGAAAGCCTCGCGCTCATACGGAGGATGTGGAAATGACGAGCGACGAAGCATTTTTGCCAAAAAGGCTTTTCGCTGCCGTGTTTGCCGCGTTGCTTGCAGGAGGATGCGCATCCACCGCCGAAACGGATTGGCGCAGCGAGATGTGGAAGCGCCCCGTGACGTTGCGCCGCGGCGTGACGATACGCGCATATGCGCTGGACAAGCCGCGCATGATGAAGGCATATGTGGTGCGCGTGGATCTCGCCGTGCCCGGGCTCGGCTTTACCGCCACGGAACGCGCCGCGAATTGGGGCGAGACGATGCCGGATTATACCAATGGCACGTGGATTGTCGATACGAAGCGCGAGACGGTGGCCGACTTTATGACGCGCCGCCGCAAAGAGGGCAGGAACGTCGAGATCGCGGTTAATGCGTCTGGATGGGGGCCGTGGTCCGGCGCCGCGTGCGACACCGCGTACGCAACGCTGCACCGCTGGGCCTTGTCGGACGGAACGGTGGTCTCGCACGGCAAAAAGCCGCGCGGCGGAATCTACTTTACCGTGGGCAAGGACGGCGCCGCGGCGATCCGGCGCATTTCCGCATCTGCCGTGAAAGACTTGTCCATTGCGCTGTACAGCACCCGGCACATCTTGCAGGACGGGAGGCCGACTCCCGAAACGGAGAACCACCATGAAGTCCATCCGCGAACGGCGTTCGGGGTGACGGCGGACGGAAAGACGCTCGTGCTGCTTGTCGTGGATGGGCGCCAGCCTGGATACAGCGAAGGAGCCACGCGCCTCGACTTGGCCGAGATGCTGCTGCGCGAGGGATGCGCCGACGGCGTCAACATGGACGGCGGCGGTTCTTCGTCTCTCGTGCTGTGGGACGGAAAGTCCGGCAGACCGACAATGGTCAACCGCCATGCGGATGGATACGTCCGCCGCACGGCCATGAACCTCGGAATAACGTTTGATGGAACTGAAAGGAAAGATTCGTTATGATGATGCGTGCAATGCAGTCTGTTTCGGCATGGCTTGCGAAGTGGACGCCGCTGTTCGTGGCGCTCGTGGCCGTCGGAACCTATTTCGCGCCTGGCACGTTCGCTTGGGTTCGCGGCGACGTGCAGACGGCCGTGCTGGGCGTGATCATGCTCACGATGGGCATGACGCTCAGGGCCGAGGATTTCAGGATCCTCTTTTCGCGCCCGTGGGACATGGCGATCGGGGCGCTTGCGCAGTATACGCTGATGCCGTCCATCGCATGGGCGCTCGTGCATCTGATGGGGCTGCCGAAGGCCGTCGGAGTGGGTTTGATGCTCGTAGGGTGCTGCCCCGGCGGCGTCTCTTCGAACATCATGAGCTTCCTCTGCAAGGGCGACGTGGCGTTTTCCGTGGGGATGACGACGGTTTCCACGTTGGCCGCGCCGTTCGTCACGCCGCTGCTGATGCTTTGGCTGGCCGGCGAGAACATCGACGTGGATGCGGTCGGAATGTTCAAGTCCATTCTCATGGTAACGCTTCTGCCTGTCGCGGGCGGTTTCGCGCTCAATGCCGCGTTCGGTTCGCGGGACGCCTGGCGTGAGACCGTAAAGGTCATGCCTGGCGTGGCGGTGCTTTGCCTGGCGTGCATAGTAGGCGGCGTCGTGAGTGCGCACGGCGCGCGTTTCGCGTCGTCCGGGTGGCTCGTGTTTGCGGGCGTGCTGCTCCATAATTCGCTCGGCTACGTGCTTGGGTACGCCACGGGCGCGGCGGCGCGTTTCAACAAGGCCAAGCGTCGCACGGTGTCCATCGAGGTCGGAATGCAGAACGCGGGGCTGGCGACCGTGCTTGCCGGACGTCATTTCCCGTCTATGCCGGAGGTGGCGATAGCGTCCGCCGTATCGTGCGTGTGGCACTCGGTTTCGGGGGCGCTGCTCGCCGGCGTGTTCAATGCGGCCGACTCCCTTTTCGGGATTCAGCGCGTCAAGACGCAGCTTTCGAAGGGACGGAAAAACGGCTGAGCCGGCGCGGCGGGCGATTACGCTCCGTCGCCGGACAGCTCGACGAGATCCGCCAGTACGTTGAGCGCCTCGTCAAGCACCGCGTCCTTGCCGCGCAAAGGCATTCCGTCCTTGTCCAATGCTTCCACGTCCTGCGCGACGGACGCTTTGCGCCCGTTTCTTCCTATTCTGTCCGCGCCGGATTCGCGGTCGATGCGTTTCCTCTCTTTCGCTGTGGCGTAGTCGAGCGACATCGATTTCCTGTTGCAGGATTTGGCGACGGCGCGTACCTTCTCCTCGTGCGCCCGCCATGCCGCGCTGGACGCCCGGCGCGCGCGGGAGCGCCGCGCAAGTTCGGGGACGTGGCTGGACGCGTTCCCGTCCGGCGTGAACTGCGCGGCGTCGACCTTGCGCCACGGCAGTGCGCCGGGAAGGTTGTTTTCGCCAAGGCGGTCGATGCCGTCTAGAATGGACGGCAGGGCGATGTCGGATTCCACGCCCTTGATCTGCGTGGACGATCCTGTTATGCGGTAGAACAGTCCCATCGTGACCACCGCCTCGCCTCGCCGGCGGCCGAGCGGCAGCACTCCCTGCATGGTGCCTTTGCCGTGCGTGCGCCGGTCGCCTATTATGACGGCGCGTCCGCGGTCCTGCAGAAGGCCGGCGAGGAGTTCCGACGCGCTTGCGCTCGCACGGTCGACAAGCACCACCATCGGCTTGTCGAAACGGCGGACGCCGAGCAGGAGGTCGGAGACGTGCAGCACCTCCGCTTTGTCGCCGTTCTGCAGCTGCGCGAGCGGACCGCCTTTCACGAACAGCACGCCGAGCATGAGCGTCTCTAGCAGCATTCCGCCGCCGTTTCCGCGCAAATCCATGGCAAGTCCCTGCACTCCGGCTTCGGACAGCCTGCCAAGTTCCACCTCGACGTCGGTCGACGCCCTGCGCGTCGCGCCGAGGAAAAGGCCCAGCGAAATCGAATCCGGCCCGTAGAACGCAGGCAGCCGCAAATAGCCCAGCTTGAAATCGCGCCCGTTCAAGGCCACATTCTCCACGCGGCTTTTGGCGGCCGCGTGTTCGAGCTTGATCGTGTCGCGCACAAGCTCCAGCCGTTTGCGCGCCCCGGACGCGGCTACCACTTCAAGCGCTACCTTTGTTCCTTTCTTGCCGGAGATCAGGCGCACCGCCTTTTCCGGCGACATTCCTTTTACGCTTTTCACGGTGCCGCTGCTCTTGCCGATGCCCACTATCCTGTCGCCTGGTTTCAATCGTCCGTCAATCCCGGCAGGGCCGTCTTTCTTGACCTCGAGCACGTACAGCCCCGATCTGCGCGGATCCACGCTCACGCCGATGCCGCAGAACGACAGCGTAAGCTCCGCCTTGAGCACTTTTTGCATTGCCGGGCTCAGATAAAGCGTGTGCGGGTCGTTTACCATTCCAACGGCCATCATGAAACGCTCGAACGCCTCTTGCAGATCCGGTTCGCCGAGCGAGGCGAGTTGCTGTTCGTAGTCGTCGGACAGTTCCCGCGCGATGTCCGCAAACGCGGCTTTTCCGCCCGATTTCCTTTTGTCTAGTTCAGCCTCGGCCAGCCGCTCGAGAAGTTCGGCGCGCAATTTGCGTTTCCAAAGCGCGCGCATTTCATCATCTGTTTCCGGCCATCGGCGATTATCGCCTGCGAATGTGTATTCGCCCTCCGTCTTTCCCCTGAACGCCGTTTCCGAGGCCGGGTCTGCCGCGATCCGTGCCAGGTGGTTTGTCGCGAAAGCGGCGCAGGCGCGGACGCGGCGCACATACGCGTCGTACACGTCGAAGCCGAACGATGCGTCTTTGGCGCGCAATGCATCGTCCAGTTTGTCACGCATCGGTTCGAACGCGCGTATGTCCGGCTGCGTGAAGTAGCATTTTTCCTCGTCGTAGTCTTCCAGGAGACGCTGCCAGATTTTTCCAGACATTGCGTCGTCCAGTTTCGCATGCGCGACGTGCTGCGTTGCAAGCGTGCCGGTGAAGCGGGCGATTGTGTCCGCCTGCAGCGGCGTTGTGCGGGCGTCGTCTGCCAGAGCGGAGACGGAAAGAAGCGAAAGGACGGCGATTGCTGTTCTCATGGTGCAGGCCGGTCAGTTGTTGTTCATCATGTCTTTGGTGTCGGCGTCGAGCTTCGGCTGCCGCGGGTGCGCCTTGTCTTTTGCAAGGGCGGATTGGCTCTTCCCCGGAAGGAACACGTTCTCGAACCAGTGCATGTCGAGCGTCCACTTCGGGCGGAACTTGTCCGACGCGGCGTAGCGCCAAAGCGCCCGCTTGAACATCCTCGCTCCCGTGTCGTTCGCGTCGAGATTGAGTCCGCAGACGATCAGCATGCCGTTGCCCACCC
>JAFPNP010000092.1 GCA_017411125.1 Kiritimatiellia bacterium | reverse complement strand
ATTCCATGCATGTCCGGACGAAAGGCAGGTTCAGCAGCCGGGGCTTGCGTATGAGCTGCCCGCAAACCTCGCATATGCCGTAGGTGCCCTCCTGTATGCGGGCGAGAGCTTCGTCGATCTGCTGGATGACCTTGTTTTGCGAATCCACCTGGCTCAGGTTCTGCAGCCGGATGAACACGTCCGAACCGTCGTCGTCCTCGCTGCCGCGGTCGTCGGTCTGCTCGAGGGCGTTCGTGCGCAGCGTGGCGGACTGCCCCATCGCCTCCTGCCGCAACAGGATTAGGCGCTTGCGGAAGTCGGCGAGGTCCGATGCCGGGAACTGCATGGAAGTGTCGCCGCGCGTGCGCGACGTCGGACGGCGGGACAGCTTGACGGCGGTTGCGTCCAGAATCTCCTGCCGGGACGCGTCCTGGGCGCGCTGACGCTTCTTCATCATCTCTGCGAACGAAAACGCCGCATCCTTGCTCATGTTCTCGAACATAGTCGGCTCCTCCGCCTTTTTAAGCGGAGCCTTGGAGCCTTTCTTCACGGTGATCGGCTTGTGCGCAAGGGCGTCGCCGTCGGAATCCTTCTTCGCCTTTTCGGCAACCTTCTTCGCGGACGCCGTTTTCTTGGCAGCCGTTTTCTTGATCGTCTTCGTGCTCAAAGCAAACCTCCCTCTTCCCTTATTCCGTCTGAACGGTTTTAAACGCCCAGTCCCTCCGGCACACGCACCCATTCGCGCATCTCGTCGGAAAGCGGAGACACGGACTTCACGGTCGCGGCGGACACATTGCCCTCGGCGTCCGGCAAGTCGAACACGTCGCCCGGCTTTTTGCCGAGCATGTTCTGCGCAAGACGCGTCTTGTTGGATATTATGCCGCGGTCGAGGTCGTTGTCCCATTCGCCAAGGACGGTGAACGTCTTCTCCACGCCGTCCGCCGCGACGATCGTCACCATCGTGCCGGGACGGACGACGTCCGCCGCGACATTTGCGAAATCGGTCGGCTTGACGGCCTCGATCTCCTCCTGCATGAGCGTCTGCTTCTGCATGAGAGCGCGCTGCTCGTCCTTCGCATACTGGTATTCCGCGTTTTCGCTGAGGTCGCCGTAGCTGCGGGCGAACTCGATGCGCTTCGCGTTGGCGGGCATGTCGACGTTGATGAGTTTCTGGTAGGCGGCCTTGCGCTCCGCGTAACTGCGGAGAGACGTGATACGGGCCACGGCCTCCGGCTCGACCTTGTGCACCTGGCGCGATGCAAGTTCCGGCACGATGTGCGTCATGCGGACGACGATCGTGTGGTGCGTGGAAGGATCCCATGCGATGGACGCCTGGAAACGCTCGAAGAAGAGAGCCTGGTCGGCAGGCTGGAGCTGCCCGAATATCCCCTTGAGCCAGTTCTGGTCGGCGAAAAGACGGCGGATGACATTCTGCATCCGAAGCGTCTCGCCACTCTGGCGTCCTTCGCCTAGGGCGATGGCATGCGTGAGGATCACGACGAGCGGCGGCAGCTTCGTCCAATGCTTGAAGTCGTCGTAGCGCCCGAGAACGAGCGTGACGAGCGTCGCCGGGGCGGACGGATCGCGCAGGAGGGCGGCCACCTTCTCCTCGCAGGCCTCGTCGTCCTTGAAATAGCGGAGCGTCTCGGTGAGGAACGGAAAGCACATCCGCGGCAGCACGTCGAAAAGCCTGGACTTGCGGTCGGCGGGATTGTCCGCGACGAGAAAGGCGACGAGGTTCGCCGTCTCGCGCGCCGGCAGGTTCCGCGCCGCGTCGAGATACCGCTCCTCTCCCCAAAGGTAGGAACGGGCCTTGTCGGCAAGCGCTTCGTCGAGTTTCAGGCCGGAAAGGCAGAACGCGAGGCGGGCGTAGAGAGCGTCGTCCACCTTGCGCGCGCCCTTGAGGGCGAATGCGAGGCGGTCGGCGATTTTCGCGCGCCCGTCCGCGTCCAGTTCCTTGAATTTTCCCGCACTCTCGAACTCGCGCACCGCGGCGAGGATGGACTTGGGATCGGTCATCTGGCTGAACGCCGTGAACCATCCGTCGCCGTAGGATTCCGCAGCGGCCTTCAGAACCATCGGGTCGGCGCGGCGGGTCGGAATCTCCACCACCCTGTCCTTGCGCAGATCGGCGCGGGCCCTGTCCCAGAACGACTTCCAGTTGGCCGTCTTCACGAAACCGTGCTGCGCGCAAAGCTCCTCGAGGCGCGTCACGGGCATGTTGCCGAAGCTTCTGAGCATTTCCTTGACGAACTCGCCCGGAGAATCTTTCAACATCTTCTGCACGCGGTCGGGATCGGCCTTGGCGATAACGAGGATGTGGTCGTCAGGGGCGATCGCAAGCGTTTCGCACGCGGCGTCGAACGTGAGCTGATGGCCGTGGCGCGTGCGGAAATCCACCGTGATGCGCCGATAGAAAGAATCGAGCCGCTTTATCTCGCCAAGACCCCACGCGGAATTGAGAACGCGGGTGCCGGGGCGAAACGAGAGCAGTATTCCAAGCCGCCCGACGGATTCCGAGAGCTTGCGCACGTCGAAACCCACGGCGTCGATGAAAGACGCAACCAGCCGGTCTTTCGTAGCCTTCTTGAGCAGATCGCGTATGGAATCGCCGCGCACCTTCGCGCCCAACGCCCCTTTGCAGGCCGCCACCACGCGGTACGCCCCGTCGAAGTCCTCCGCGTCGGACAGCGCCTTCAACGCCGCAAGCGCCCATTCGTCTTTCTTCGCGCCCGTAGTCTCCTCCAGCAGACCGACGATCTCGTCCACCGGATAGGGCGGCTGCTGCATGATCTCCGCAAACCGTGCCTCTTTTTCCTCGAAACTTTTCTTTTCCATGGCCCTTCCACTTCTGCTTGTTTGAAAAACGCGGCAAATAGTGTATCATTTTCCGCCCCGTCGCGCAATGCACGGCGGAATTTTATTTTCCGCCGAAGAAATAGCGGTTGGCGTTGTTGTAGGCGATGTCCGCCACCAGGCCGCCAATCCATTTCAAATCGTTCGGCAGCTCGCCGCGCTCGATCTCCTCGCCGAGTTTCGCGCAGAGAATGCGGCGGAAGTATTCGTGGCGGGTGTAGCTCAGGAAGGAACGCGAATCCGTGAGCATGCCGACGAAATTGCCGAGGCAGCCGAGCGCCGCGAGCGCCTCCACCTGCTTCTTCATTCCGTCCTTCTGGTCGAGGAACCACCACGCAGCGCCGAGTTGGAGCTTGCCGCGGTCCGGACCCTTCTGGAACGATCCCATGAGAGTGGCGAGCATCTCCGTGTCTTTCGGATTGAGAGAATAGAGTATCGTGCGAGGAAGAGCGTCTTCGAGCTCGAGGCGGTCGAAGAGGCGGGCGAGTGCCTCGCAGGAGTTCCATTCGCCGATGCAATCGTAGCCGGTGTCCGGCCCGAGAAGGCGGAACATCCTCGTGTTGGCGTTGCGGAGGCATCCGAAGTGGAGCTGTGCCGTCCAGTTCGCGGCGGCGTCCGCCTTCAACCCCTCGTACAGCCATGCGCTCTTGAACTTGAGGGCCTCTTCGGCAGTCACGGCCTTTCCGGAACGCGCCTTCTTGAATATGCGGCGAACGTCGGCCTCGGTGTAGGGTGCGGCGAACACCTCCGTTATTCCGTAGTCGCTCACCACGCATCCGGCCTTCGCGAAGAACTCGTGGCGTTTTGCCATGGCGTCAAGAAAGTCGTCCCATGTCTTGACCGGCTGCTTCGCGGCGGCGGAGAGGGAGTCCATCCAGGCGTTCCACCCCTTCGCGTCCTCGATCTTGGACGCCTTGTCGCTCCGCCACGCGGGAAGGATCTTCGTGCCAAAGGGCTTCTTCGCGATCGCAAGATGGTGTTCGAGGGAATCCACGGGATCGTCGGTGGTGCATACAACCTTCACGTTGGACTTCTTCATCAGCCCACGCGCCGAGAAATCCTTGCCCCGCAGCTTGGCATTGCATTTCTTCCATATCCTCGACGCGGTTGCGGACGAAAGACGCTCCGTCACGCCGAAATATCGGGCAAGTTCGAGATGCGACCAGTCGAAGAGAGGATTCTTGAGCAGCCGTTCCATCGTTGCGGCGAAAGCGTTGAACTTCTCCTCCCACGACGCGTCGCCGGTTACAAAACGCTCGTCCACGCCGTTGGAGCGCATCTGGCGCCATTTGTAGTGGTCGCCGCCGAGCCATACCTGGGCTATGTTCTCCCAGCGCTGGTCGCGGGCTATTTCAGCCGGCGGCAGGTGGCAGTGGTAGTCGATGATCGGCATCTTCTCGGCATAACCGTGATACAGTTCCTTCGCCGCCTTCGTGGTCAAAAGGAAATCGTCATTGATGAACGCCATTTTGCTTCTCTCCTTTTCATGATGTGATTTGGGAACGCGGTAATTGTACCATATTACCAAGCCACGTCGCAAGTGGCGACTTTTCGCGGCGTCTCTGGCGGACACACGGCCGTCCCTTAGGGGATGCACGTAAAAATACCCCCTATTTATGGATATAAATACCCCCTATTTATACCCATAAATACCCCCTATTTGTTGGTATAAATAGGGGGTATTTTGCACATCTTCCATATCCATAATTGATATTGCATATTGGCAGCGGCTTTGATACAATTATTCTATGTATAGGCAAAATCTCTTTTTTTCGTACAAGACCGTGAAAACAGTCTGCATTTCGGCGTTCGGCAGCCAATCATGGAGCGCAAATGGAACGCTCGCCTAGCATTTCCGTAGTGATACCAACGTACAACCGCGCGTCCATGGCGTGCGAATGCGTGGCGAGCGTGTTGGCTACGGGATGGGCGAACCTCGAAGTCGTGGTGGTAGACGACTGTTCGCCGGATAATACGGGGGAAATGCTGAAACGCGCCTTCGGGCACGACCGCCGCGTCCGCTGCCTGCGCAACGCCCGCAATTCGTTCCAGGCCGTTTCGCGGAACAACGGCGCAAAGGCTTCAACCGGTGAATACATCTTTTTCCTCGACGACGACAACAAGGTTGCCCCGACCATATTCACTGAATTGGTCGCCGCGTTCGAACGGCATCCCGATGCGGGCCTCATCGCGCCGCTTTCCGTCCATCAACGTCCCGGCAAGGAGAATGTCGTTTGGACGCTTGGCAGCGACTTCAATCGATGGACGTCCCAGCCTCTGGACAATGGAGCAAATTTGCCGTTCTTGCCGGAGAACATAACGAAAACCGACTACGCGACTACATACAGCCCAAATGCGTTCATGGTGCCGAGAGCGGTGTTCGACAAGGTGGGGGGCTTCTCGGAGTACTACGTGGCGATATTCGAGGAATCCGATTTAGGCTGGAGAATAATCGAGTCGGGATGTTCGGCGTATATCGCCGCGAAAGCCCGGACGGATCACTATGGATATTTAGAGCCGGGATGCGTGAGCAGGCTGCGGCAGCTTGGAATCGAGCGCCCTTCCCGCACGTACTACTTCGCCCGCAACAGGCTTGTATTCGCCAGGCGGCATTTCAATTGCCTCCAAGTGCTTTCGGTGGCGCTCGTGTTCGCGCCCCTTTCGGCGGCGTATTATTGCCTGACGGCGATCAGATATCGGCGATTTGACATCGCATGGGCCTATCTCTGCGGAACGCTGGCCGGGATTCTGGGCGTCTGGAAACGCCATTGAAACGCGTTGCGTGGCATTGCATCCGGAGCATTCATGAATACTGTACATCGCTGTCGCCGTTTCGATGGCTAGGATTATTCAAAGGGCGCATCGCTCTTTATTGGCCGCAGGTACTGGCTCTCTCGCATCCGCCAATCACGTTTTTTACGTGACAGTCATTGCGTGATACATGCGTTTGTGGTATACTTCCCACGTGAAGCCAACAAGTCCATTTGTGTTTGTCGAGAAAGAACTCGTCTATCCTTCATCCGATGGTTACGCCGTCTGCGACCGCCTCATGACGGAATGCCTGAGGGAGATTGGACGTTGAATGGGAGATAGCATGAAAGTTGTATTGCTGGCGGGCGGTTTCGGCACCCGGATAAGCGAAGAAAGCCAATTCAAGCCCAAACCGATGGTTGAAATCGGAGGGATGCCGATTCTTTGGCACATCATGAAGTTCTATGCGTATTATGGTTTCGCCGACTTTGTGATATGCGCCGGATACAAGCAGGAGGTCATAAAGGACTGGTTTGCAAACTATTTCCTCCATAGTTCGGATGTGACTTTCGACTACCGAAACGGGCGGAACGAGATGCACGTCCACAACAGCAGCTGCGAGCCGTGGCGCGTGACGGTTGTCGATACGGGACTCAACACGATGACGGGCGGGCGCATCAAGCGCATCCGCGAACACGTAGGGAACGAGCGCTTCTTCATGACATATGGCGACGGCGTATGCGACGTAAACATCGCAAAACTTCTGGATTTCCACAAAGCGCACGGAAAGCTTGCGACTCTGACTGCCGTCAAGCTGGGCCAGGAGAAGGGCGTGCTGGATATTGGCGGAGACAACGCGGTAAAGTCTTTCCGGGAGAAGAATCTCATAGACGCCCCTCCCGTCAATGCCGGATTCATGGTGCTGGAACCTGGCATTTTCGACTACATCGATGGCGACAGCCAGCCATTCGAGCGAGAACCGCTTGAACGCTTGGCGAAAGACGGACAGTTGATGTCCTACATCCATAAAGGATTCTGGCAATGCATGGACAACGTCCGCGAAAAGCAGACACTTGAAAAACTGCTGGAGATCGGGCAGGCCCCATGGAAGGTGTGGTGAAATGACATTGGAATGCTATGAAGGCGCGAAGGTCTTCGTGACGGGGCACACCGGCTTCAAAGGCTCGTGGCTGTGCGAATGGCTGCTGGCGCTAGGCGCAAAGGTTTACGGCTATGCGCTGGAACCTCCTACGCATCCGAGTCTTTTCGAGCAGCTGCATTTGGCGGAAAGGATCGACGGGCACGCAATAGGCGACGTCAGAAATCTTGCGGCGCTCAAATCAGCCATCCGCAGGGTCAGGCCAGACTTCGTTTTCCATTTTGCCGCACAGCCTTTGGTCAGGTATTCATACAAGCATCCCGTCGAAACGTTCGAGACGAACGTAATGGGCACCGTCAATGTCCTCGAATCGTGCAGGAGACTGAAAAGCAAGTGTTCCGTCGTCTGCGTCACGACGGACAAATGCTACGAAAACAAAGAGACGGCCCGTCCGTACAGGGAAGACGACCCGATGGGCGGATACGATCCGTACAGCTGCTCGAAGGGATGCGACGAATTGCTGATATCGTCGTATCGCCGGTCGTTCTTCAACACGCCGGAATCGCCCGTGTGGGTCGCTTCCGCAAGGGCCGGCAACGTCATTGGCGGCGGAGACTGGGCGAAGGACAGAATCGTCCCCGACTGCATTCGCGCGCTGAGGCGCGGCAAGGCGATATCCGTCCGCAACAAGGCTTCGACCAGGCCCTGGCAGCACGTGCTGGAGCCGTTGAGCGGATACCTCGCGCTCGGCGCCGCGCTTGATTCCAGAACCCGATTCGCGGACTATGCGAGCGGATTCAATTTCGGCCCGGATCCAAAGGACAACAGAACGGTGGAAAGTCTCGTGGAAGAGATATTGAAGACCTGCAGAGGCAGATGGGAAGACAAGAGCGACCCAACCGCCGTCCACGAGGCCGGGCTATTGAGCCTCGACACGAGAAAAGCCCGAAAGACGCTTGGCTGGAAACCTAGATGGAATTTTGCCGCGGCGGTCAGAAATACGGTCGAGTGGTACATGCGGGTCGGCGAAGGCGCAGATCCGATAGCGGCAACGCAAGAACAGATAGAACGATTTTCGAAACGGAGAAATTGCCATGACGGCGGAAGAGCTTAAAAACGACATATTGGCGAAAACCGCAGAGTATTACCGGCTTGTCCACAAGGCAAGGCAGGAAGAGCCGTTCGTTCCCAGCAAATCGCGCGTGAACTATGCCGGGCGCGTATTCGATGAAAAAGAAATGGTCAATCTGGTGGAGTCCGGGCTTGAGTTCTGGCTCACTTACGGCCACTGGTCGAAACGTTTTGAAAAAGGGCTTGCAGATTATCTCAGAGTGCCTTGGGCGCTGCTGGTGAATTCGGGCTCGTCCGCCAACCTTCTTGCATTCATGACGCTTGCATCTCCGCTGCTCGGCGAACGCCAAGTCAAGCGCGGCGACGAAGTGATAACGGTAGCCGCCGGATTCCCGACGACGATCGCGCCGATTGTCCAGTACGGAGCCGTCCCCGTTTTCGTCGACGTAGAACTCGATACGGCAAATATCGATGCATCGCAGCTCGAAGCCGCCTATTCGCCGAAGGTCAAGGCCGTTATGCTCGCCCACTCCCTCGGCAATCCGTTCAACGTGAAGGCGGTCAAGGCGTTCTGCGAAAAGCACGGCCTCTGGCTGGTGGAAGACAACTGCGATGCGCTCGGATCCAAGTACGAAGGAAAGTTCACGGGGACGTGGGGCGATATCGGGACTTCGAGTTTCTATCCGCCGCATCACATGACCATGGGCGAAGGCGGGGCGGTGTATACGAGCAATCCGCTTCTCAGGAAAATAGCGCTTTCAATCCGCGACTGGGGGCGCGACTGCTGGTGCGAATCCGGCGTCGACAACACTTGCGGCTGCCGCTTCACGAAACAGTTCGGGACGCTGCCTCTCGGATACGACCATAAATACGTCTATTCGCATTTCGGCTACAATCTCAAGGCGACGGACATGCAGGCGGCGGTCGGATGTGCCCAGCTCGAGAAATTTCCTTCGTTCGTCGAGAAACGGAAAGAAAACTACAACAGACTTTACGAAGGCCTCAAGGACCTTGAAACGATAAGGATATTCAGGCCCTACAAGGAATCCGATCCGTCCTGGTTCGGGTTCTTGATGACCGTCAAGCCAGACGCAGCCTTCACGCGGAACGATCTGGCGAAGCATCTCGAAGCGGCGAACATCCAGACGCGGAATCTCTTTGCCGGAAACATTCTCAGGCATCCGTGCTGCGATCAGCTGAAAGACGGCGTCGACTATCGCGTTGTCGGCACACTCGCCAATACCGACACGATCATGGATTCCTCGCTCTGGATCGGCCTCTATCCCGGCATGGGAGAAGCGAAGCTGGATTATATGATCAAGACAATAAAGTCGTTTTGCGGGAGGTAATCTCCATGCGCGTTGCAGATTACATCTGGAAATTTCTCGCCGACAAAGGCGTCAGGCATGTTTTTGTCGTGACGGGAGGCGGCGCCATGCATCTCAACGACGCCCTTGGCCGCGAGACGCGCATCAAGTACGTATGCAACCTCCACGAACAGGCTTGCGCGATGGCGGCAGAAGGATATGCGCGCGTTTCCGGCCTGCCGGGAGTGATCAACGTCACGACCGGGCCAGGCGGAACAAATGCGTTGACAGGCGTAATGGGGGCCTGGCTCGATTCCATCCCGATGATTGTCGTTTCAGGCCAGATCAAGCGCGCGACAATGATTGCCGCCTGCCCACATTTGAAACTCAGGCAGCTTGGCGACCAGGAGTTCAACATCGTCGATGCGGCGCGGCCGATGACAAAGATGGCAAAGACCGTCATGGCGGTCGAAGAAGTACCGTCCGTCATGTCCGAAGCATGGGAACTTTGCAGGAGCGGGCGCCCAGGCCCCGTATGGATCGACGTACCGCTGGACATACAGGCGGCGGAAATCCCGGAATCGCTTGCCTTGTCCCATGCGGAACCGCCGGACGCAGATGCGGTTCTCCGCCCTGCGGCACGGGAGATCGAGAAAGTGGCGGAACTTGCAAGGAAGGCGAAACGTCCGGCCATTATTGTCGGTTCAGGCGTCCGCAGCGCACACGCCGAGGCGTTGTTCCTTGAGACCGCAGAATCTTTGAACATTCCCGTGCTCACCTCGATTTCCGGCATCGACCTCATTCCGTCGGATCATCCGCTCTTCTTCGGCCGCCCCGGAATACTGGGCGAACGTCCCGCCAACTTCATCATGCAGAACAGCGACCTGTTCATCGTGCTCGGCACCAGAATGGGCATCCGCATCTGCGGCTATGCGTATGAAACCGTCGCGCGGTGCGCCACAAAGGTAATGGTCGATATCGACGAAGCCGAACTTGAAAAACCGACGTTCCGGCCCGACATCAAAATTCATTCCGACGCCGGCGAATTCCTGAAAGCCTTGCATGCGGTTCTGCCGGAATTGTCCGCAAAGGAAGACTGGCTTTCGTACTGCAGGAAAGTGAAGACGAAATACCCCGTCGTTCTGCCGGAGCACCGCGAGCGTACCGATTACGTTTCAAGCTATGTCCTTCCCGAAGCGGTGGTGCGCCACGCCTCCGATCCATTGACAGTCGTAACCGCCAACGGCGTAGCCTACACTTCCACGTTCCAGGCGATCCCGATCCGCAGCGGAATGCGCATGTTCGCCAACGAAGCCTGCGCTTCGATGGGATATGGGCTTCCGGCGGCAATAGGCGCTGCGTTCGCCGGCGGGAAGAATCGCACCGTCGTGTGTTTCGAGGGCGACGGATCGATTCAGATGAATCTGCAAGAGCTTCAGACGGTGCTGAATTATAAATTGCCGATAAAGCTGTTTGTCTACAACAACGACGGCTATCTTTCGATCAAGACGACGCAGAAATCCTTTTTCGGCAGCAAGTTCATGGGGGCCGATCCCGGCTCGGGAGTGATACTTCCGGATTTGGAGAAACTTGCGGCTGCGTATGGCTTCCCGTATTTCAAACTTCGCAACAATCAAGGACTGGATGCAAGGTTGCCGGAAATATTTGCAGTGGATGGCGCAGTTCTTGTCGAAGTCATGCTTGATCCGTTCGAGGTTCTCGGCCCGAAAGCGGCATCTAAAAGGCTGGAAGACGGCACGATGGTTTCCGCTCCGCTGGAAGACATGGCTCCGTTCCTGCCAAGAGACGAATTCCGTTCGAACATGCTGATTCCCGCGATAGACGGATTTTGAAATGAAGCGTCTTTTCATAACCGGCGGGACGGGTTTCTTCGGCAAGTCGATGCTCGATTATCGGTTGCGCCACCCAGAATGGGAATGGGCGCAAAGCGAATGGGTCGTGCTTTCGCGATCTCCCCGGAAGTTTATCGCGAAACACCCTGGTTTGGCGAAGCAACCGCATGTTTCATTTGTCAGCGGCGACGTGCGCGACTTCGCATACCCGCGCGGCCGGTTCGACGCCGTGATCCACGCGGCCACCAGCGCGGTGACAACTCTTGCAGACGAAGAAATGGCCAGCGTCATTGTCGACGGGACTCGGCATGTTGCCGAATTTGCCAAAGCCGCCGATTGCCCCACGCTCCTATTTACAAGTTCGGGCGCCATATACGGCCCGCGCACGTCGCCGTCGCGCGAAACCGATGGATGCAATCCCAAGACGGCATATGGAAGAGGGAAATTGGCGGCAGAAAGATTGCTGGCCGATTCTTGCCTTGACGCCAAGATTGCAAGGTGCTTCTCGTTTGTGGGCCCTTATCTGAATCGCGGCATACATTTCGCCATTGGCAATTTCATGCAAGACTGTCTTGACGGCAGACCGATTGTCATAAACGGGGACGGAACGCCGCTGCGCAGCTATCTTTATGCAGACGATCTCGTGGAGTGGCTTTTCGCCATTCTTGAACGCGGCGAAGCAGGCCGGCCATACAATGTCGGTTCCGACCGCGCGATTTCCATAAAGGACTTGGCGTGCGCCGTCAGGGAGGCGCTTGGTTTGCCAAGCGACATAAGGGTTCTGGGGGCGGACGTTCCAGGCGCATCTAACGTGTACGTTCCAGACATCGCCAGAATAAAAGGAGAACTTGGCGTCGAAATAAAGCACGATCTGCAGGAAGCCATACGCAAATCGGCCAAGGGGTGACATGTGAAAAAACTTCTCGACAGACTGCATAGGCGGTTGGGCGACTTCTGGTGGTATTCGCTCATGCTCTTCTGCGCATGCCGCACGGCAGATCTTTTGAACGCATTCGTCGGCCTGTGGCTAGTGCCGAAATACGTCACTCCCTCCGAACTCGGCGCGGTGATGCCGCTCACGAATTTCGCGACTTTCATCGCGATTCCCGCCTCTGCCTTCGCAACCGTGTTTCTCAAAGAAGTCAACACCCTTGCGCTAAACGGCGAACGAGGGAAAATCAAAACCCTGGTGCGCGGCGTGTTCACGGTGATGACGGCGATGCTCGTCATTTCGGCAATCGGCGCAAGGCTTGTGCTGCCGATGTTTCTTGAGCGCATGCGTTTGTCGGAGGGGATGCTCGGCTTCCTTGTCATCGCATCGGCTTTCGCCGGATGCGCCGCACCCGTGTATTCAAATGTCCTTCAGGCTTTGAAGCGGTTCAAGGAAATCTCGCTCATGAACATCATCGCTGCGCCCGCGCGCTTCATTGTGATGCTCTTTACGATGCCGTTTCGCGCAATCTCCGGATACTTCGCCGGGCAGGCTGCGGCTCCGATGTCCACCATCGTCCTTTCCGTGTTTTTTCTGCGAACGGACTTCCGCGTCCGCGCGGAGCCATATTGGAACATCAACTCCGTAAAGCGTTTGTCGCGGCTCTTCGTAGGCGTGCTGGCCTATCAAATGTTTCCCGTCATGTCCGGGCTTGTCGATGCCATGGTAATCAGGCAGCGTTTGCCGGAAGTGGAATCAAGCGCGTACTACATGGTCACGCGTTTTTCGGAAATCGCGTGTTTCGTCAACGGCACGCTGCTCGCAGTGCTGTTCCCCTATACTGCGGAACTGTCGGAAAAAGGCGAATCCACGAAGCCGCTTGTCGTCAAGGCCGCCATCGCGACTCTTGTGTTCGGCGCAATTCTCGCAGTGGCATTCGCATTCTGCGGAGAAACTTTGCTGTCGTTCCTCCCAAACGGGAAAGAGTATTCCCGGTTCGCATGGGCGATTCCATGCATGGTCATCATGACCACAATGCTTGCAATGCTTTCATATCACACCAGCACGGAGGTTTCCGCGGGACGTTTCGGTTTCTTGAAATGGTGGATTCCATTTCATGTGGTTTGTCCTGTTTTTTTGCTTCTTGCCACCGGACACAAATATTTTATCGGAATCATTCCGAATCGGTTGACGGAATTCCTGAACGCCCACAATTTCACTTCTCTACAATCCATTGTCGTCTGGCTGCTTCTGACAGCCCTCGCAAAACTTTGTATTGCCTCCCATGAATTCTTCAACCGATGCAAAAACAGATCCACCATATGAAAAGGCCTTATATCTTTTATTTTACCGGATACGACCGCTCCAACGGAATCAGAGTCATGATGATTCTCGCCCAAAAGCTGACTGAAGCGGGGTATGACGTTCTTTATTACGTCCAAGACAAGACGAACTGGCCGACAAGCATTCCAATCATGCAGGCGGCCGACAAAGACCTGCGCAATAGCGCCGTGGTCGTGTACCCTGAAATTGTCGCGGGAAATCCACTTCGCGTTCGAAACGTCGCACGGCTGGTTCTTTTCTTCCCCGGACGCAATGGCGGCATGAAACGCTACCACAAAAGCGAAATGACATTCGCCTACCTGCCAGAGTTCCTGCCTGGCGCAGACGTGCTGACCATACCATGGATCGACGTGGAGCTTTTCAACAATCCCGGCTTCCCGCGGGAAAAAGATTATTGCTTTGTATATAAAAAAGGAAGGTGGAAAGATCCTCCGGAATTACGGAACATGCCGACAATCACCATGAAATGGCCCGAGACGCGGCAAGCGCTCGCCGACATCCTCAAACGCACAAGGACGCTATATTCGTTCGACGACGCATCCGCCGTGCTTGACGAGGCGCTCCTGTGCGGCGCCAAAGTAATGGTCGTCACCAATGATGGCTATCGCGAATACAAAAAAGACTATGCGCGCATGGTTTCGCAGTTTCCCGCGCAGTTCGCAAACTTCGTGAAACGGACGCAATCAAGCGACTACAGAGGGCGGATGCAGTCGAAATATCTGTTCTTCTACTGGGCATACGCCGTTTGGCGCTATTGGATCAAACCGCGTTTAACGCCGACAAAGCATTGAATTTCGCCATGGACACGGAACATACCATTGACATAGCTCTTGTCACGTACAACCGCGCGGAATATCTGCGCAACACTCTGGATGCGCTCCTTTCCGCAGAGTCGCCCGTGCGCAATTGCGCAATCACGATTCTCGACAACCAATCAACCGATGCAACTTCTGCCGTAATCGGCGAATTCAGAAAAACGCACTCGAACATTACGCACATCGTCAATCGCTTCAACGTCGGCGGGAACGCCAACATTGCAAAGGCCATGGAATGCTATGGGAACACCCCGTATCACTGGATACTGTGCGACGACGACGTTTATGACTGGAGCGGATGGCCGGACGTCGAAGAGGCGATGCTGCGAGGCGAGAAGTTGATCTGCGTGGGAGACCGGTACCTTCCTCTGGACGCGAAAGGCCGCGCCGACCCGGCGCGGCAACTCCAACAAATGACATTTCTTCCGTCCATAATCTACGGCCCGGGCACCATAACCGACACGGACATGCGCAATGCATACGAAAGCACCTTCGCCCTTTTCCAGCACCTTGCGCCTGTCGTGGCCCATCTGAATCACGGCGGATCCGTATATGTGGCGAAGCGCGGAATCGTCCGCCCCGGCGAATACGGCAACGACATCTCCTACACGCGCGGCTGCGCAAAGGATGAGGTTTTCGCTCGCGGCCGGACGATGACACTTGCCGTCGGTTTTGCGAATTTGACGCTTAACATTAAAGACCGTCGCCTGTCCAAACGATCTTTCCGCGCGCTTGTATTCGGACCGCAAATGGGTGCGCTCGGTTTCTTCGGAGAGATATTCTTCCGCCTGCGCGGGGTCGATGGCGCATCCGCATTCCGCGACGTCATGAATCAATCGCCGCTATGGGCGAAATTCATCCTCGTTCCTCTTCGCCTGATCCAGAATTCGCCGTTGTACTATCTTATCGCGTCAAAATGGATATATGCAAAGGCTCGCCGGTTGACAGACTGGATCAACTTCAATGCGCGGACAAGACTCACTGGCCGGCGTTGATCCATCCCCTGCGAACGAATTCCGCGAAGGTCTCCGCTCTATGGAACCCGAACGGCAGTTCGCGAACGTTCCAAGGCACGACGCAATCCCAGGCGAACGCGATTGCGCTACGGTTGTCTGCAAGTTTCATGCTTCGCCTGTATTCGCGCTTCTCCTTTATCAAAGTCTCGGTGTAATACGCGTCTTCTCCCACCGCATGGCAATCCGGATAAGAATGATACTGTTCTCTCCAGTACTTCGCGGCGAGATCGCACATCTTCTTGGAGCGGAGCGAAAAACCGCCGTTTGAAGTCCACAGGTTGAGCATCCTCGCAGCAAGCCGGGGAATGAATTTGTCGCGTACGTACGGAGCCCCTATGAAATCCCATTTGCCGACGAAACGATCCAGTCCCGGTTTGAGGGGAAACCCATCGTCTTGCACCACCATCAAGTAGTCGGTCTCGAAGCGTTCGGCGAATTTCCCGTCGCAGTCCGCGCTCATCGTGTAGAGATTGCCTGGGACAAGAGACGGCTCCATCTGGATCTCCACGGATGGGAATCGCGCGGCAAACGCCTCCATTTCGGCAGTTGGCGAATCGGTGACGATCACGGACTTCATCATGCCGCAATGGAACCATGTTTCCCTGAATGCCGATTCGATGCGGTAGAACTGCGTGTCAGGCTTGTCGGAACGGGCT